>NZ_RCSQ01000005.1:0-58814 GCF_004103255.1 Pseudoalteromonas sp. PS5 | reverse complement strand
TTAAACCGATCTCGGGTTAATTTAGAAAATTGGTATTACTTGCGTTGTGTGCAGTTACGGTCATTTACAATTGACTTTTGCCAAGTATCGAACGCTTAAGTAAAATAGCCAGCTAATTGCATGTTAAGTATTTCAATCCTATGAAAAAGTTTACAGCGCCTGAGGCGTGGCAGGTTACATGTTTAAAGGCCGAACCCTTTTCCCATTTGAATCAGCTGTTTGATTTAAAAAGCCAATCAGACTGGCCAACACCTCAATGGCTGTCATCACACGCGAACACCATTAGCTCACAACAATATAATACTCGGTTTGTGGCCGACGAAACGCTGGACTTTGGTGAAAAATACTACGAAGAAATTATCTATGAAACTCACCAAGTACCGACACGCAGTCAAAATTGGCATGATTTATTTGGCGCGCTTATTTGGTGTTTATTCCCAAAAACAAAAGCACTGTTAAATGCGTTACATATCGAAGAAATAGAACAGTTTGGCTTAAAGCAGAGAAGTAAAAAACGCAATGCCCTTACGTTATTTGATGAATGTGGTTTGGTATTAGCAATAGATGATGACATGTGGCGAGATGCGTTTAAAGCCCACGATTGGCAGCGTGTATTTTATGACAACAAGTCCCAGTGGCCGCAAAGTTTAAAGCCTTTTGTATTTGGTCATGCAAATTATGAAATGCTAACGGATCCCTTTATTGGGTTGACGGGAAAACTGGTGTGTATCAATGTTGATGCTGCTTTTTGGCAGCTTTCACTTGCTCAGCAATATATTTGGCTCGATACCAAACTGGTTGAACTTATTAGTGACGGTTTACTTGAGGACAATACCAAAATGTCGCCAATTCCACTGCTGGGGATCCCAAATTGGTATGAACCACAAGACCTTGCATTTTATCAAAACACGGACTATTTCAGACCGAAAAGAAGGAAATAGCATGATAGCTATTAGCGGACTAAAAAAACGTTTTGCCCTAACTCGCGAACATAAAAAGAAAAAGAGTCAGACAGATCCTCGAGAGCGAGATGGCTTTTTCCATAGTGTGGAGGAGGTGAACCTACACTGTGGTGAGGGAGAGGTACTGGGTCTACTGGGGCCAAATGGAGCAGGAAAGACCACAACTTTGCGTATGCTCTCTACTGCACTAACCCCAGACGATGGCACTATTTTGGTTGACGGTCAGGACATTGTAAAAAAGCCAGTTGTGGCGCGTAAGGCAATAGGCTTTCTCTCTGGTTCAACGGGGCTATACGGCCGTCTTACAGCCAAAGAAAATGTAGAATACTTTGCTCGACTTCATGGATTAAAAGGAAAAGCGCTAAAAGCCAGATGCGATGCACTGTTTCAACGCTTGGAAATGGAAACTTTTCTAGATAAAAGAGCAGAGCATTTGTCGACTGGAATGAAGCAAAAAACAAATATTGCACGAGCAGTAGTGCATAACCCCAAGGTGGTGGTGTTAGACGAGCCAACTACGGGGCTTGATATTATGACTACGCAAACCGTAATCTCATTTATCCGTGACCTTAAATCAGCTGGCACACCCGTTATATTCTCAACTCATCATTTAGATGAAGTGGCACTGTTGTGTGACCGAGTGTCTGTAATTGACAAGGGGATAACCTGTTTCGATGGCAGCCTTGCAGAATTTAAAACCAAAGGCCAAAGTCACGAGCTAAACCAAGCATTTTTGAATTTATTAACGGGAGCTGCGCATGTTTGAAGTATTTTTGAAAGAGCTCAGGGAGCTTCTGCGCGACCGTAAAACACTATTTTTCGTGATAGCCCTACCCATGCTCGTGTTTCCCGTGATCATGGCATTAGTAGGGTTTATGGCATCACAAGCCGCGATGGAAGCAAAACAGGAAGTGCATACGTACTATATTGTAAACGAGTCCTTTGCCGAAAAGTTTTCAGAACAAGTTTTTTATCATAAAAGTTTTAAAAAATATAATGGAGAACTAGCACTTGATAGTGTTGAAGCGCTCAGTGACGCTGTCCGTAATGGTGTGATTGATGTGGGGATATTTATCCCCGCTGATCCTGCGAAAAACTTAGAGTCGGGCATTAAAAGCGAATGGAAAATAGTGTTCAATGATGCCCAATCGATTAACTTTATTTATGACCGTTTATCTAAACTGGCAATGTCATTTTCCGATGAACTTAGAGCATTGAAATTAGCCGCTTTGGGATTGTCTCAAGAGCAGCAAGCTGCTGTTTTACAACCTATTTCAATTACCAAGGTAGATACTGCGGATAAGCGTGAAAACTTAGGTGAAAAGTTAGGTGCATTTATCCCTTACATGCTTATCCCATTAGTGCTGATGGGCGCGAGTTATCCGGCAATAGACTTAGGTGCAGGAGAGAAAGAGCGTGGTACTTTAGAGACGCTATTATTGACCCCAATTTCTCGCACTGAATTGGTATTAGGAAAGTTTTTAACTGTACTGAGTAGTTCAATATTCTGTGCCCTTATTACGGTCTCTAGTATGGCATTGTGGATTGGGATAGCGAGTCGTTTCGTCGAGCTTGATGTCATTAAAACTGCTTTTTCTTCGGTGGCCATGATGGACTTTGTCTTAATTTTTGCATTGCTACTGCCAGTTGCAGTTATGCTGTCATCACTGACATTGGCTATTTCCATTTACGCAAGAACCTTTAAAGAAGCACAAAACTATATGGGGCCACTGAGTATGGGGATTTTTATTCCCATAGTGATGTCTTTAATGCCAAATATGGAATTGACGGCTAAGACGGCCTTGATCCCCATAACTAATGTTGCGTTGGCCATAAAAGAAATCATTAAAGGGACCGTTGATTATAGCTATGTTGCTCTGATATTTGGTGCATCAGCGGTATTAGCAGCAGGTCTCCTTGTCTGTTGCGTCAAGTGGTTTAATAAAGAAACTGTACTGTTTAGGTAAAGTACAAGGCAGCAGTAATTATTGAGAATTATGGCGTTTTTCTGTACGATTAGCGCCTTAATACATGCCGGAGTTGTAGTTAACTTTAACTCGTCATAATGTTTACCCCGACTTCAGGTTAGTTAGTTTCAGGATTGCGGGCGGAAGTTTTAAGCTTCAATATTTGTCACTCAAGGAATGTAAAGATGACATCAACCACAGAACTAAAGTCTGTCAGTGAAACAGTAACTAGCGGCATTGCAATGTTATTGTTGTTATCGTCAGTGCTGCATTTTTTCACTTCAAGTTTCATCGAAGCGCTGGTCTACTTAATCATTGCCTTGGTGCTATTTTCATACTGTCATCGCTTAACGTTTGATCCTTTTAAAAAACAAGTTGTGATCACAAAGCAACTGTCGGTGCTAAGTAGAAATATTTGGACAATACATCAATCTCTAATACCACTTAAAACGGTAACTGACATGTCAGTGGAGGGGAATAAACAGCTCAGTTATTTAGGCATTAGCTACCTTGCTAATGGTAAGCGGCCTGCCATCTATTCGTTTTCGTGTTTGAGGCAAACCAGCCAACTTGACGAGATATTGTCAGGAGTAGGTTTTGATCAAAACAAAGGTCAAACTGGAGCTTCCTATACTGACGGAGCAGCGCGTGAGACCCCAGTAACTCTTGCTGAGTTATTTCCTTCATTTATGAGAAATAATAGAGCGATTGAGGCGTGCTTTCCAGTATTACGATGCGCACTACCAACACCACAAGAGAAGCGCCATATTGCTTGGATGGTAGTAGGGGGCTTTGGTTTTATGACTGGCGCTGTGCTTTACTCATCTCAAAATTATGTAGCGGGTTTAGTATTGTTGGTGCTCACCTATTTGAGCTACTGGTTGACGTGTGTGCTTATCAGTAATAAACACTATTTTGTTTATCATTCTCCCTGTAACGAAATTAAGGTTGAGAAAGACAGCCTATTGCTACCCGCGTTACTGTTTAAAGATAAACAGCCTCGAAAGGTAAACAAGGGCGAAGTTAAAAGTATTAAAGCACACTGGAATACATTCACGGTCAGTGACCTAGATAGATTAGCCGCTTCTACTCGTCGTAATCATATCGTTGAGTTAGTATTTGACACAGAATACGGCACGACGGTCTCACTCTCTGGCATGAACGTAGAAGCCGAGCCACTTCTGCTAGCGTTAACGCATTGGCAGTATCCGCTGTCGGTAGCGCATACGAATAAAGCGGTTTTCCCAATAGTGAAACACTTTCAATATGGTATGCTTGTGCTTATTTTAGGTATAATTTTTTGGGCAATGACGACATATGTATTACCAATCATCTTAAATAAGTGAGCTATTTTCTATCGCCAAAATAAACACTTTGCTGTTTATTCGTTTTTTCAAACTAAGCAAGCATGAAGACTAATATAATACAGCCAACATGGCAAAAAGCTCAGATAAGTGCAAAGAATGCACTGTGCTAACACTAGGTATAAACACTAAATATGAAACACAATCAGGATTATCCTCAGGCTTTGGCTGAGGAAATGTTGCAAAAGGAAGCGACACTAAGAGAATTTAACTTGCTGCGGCCTAACAATAAACAGCGATTCTATCAAAGTGCAGGTATGCTAACGGCAGTCGTATTTTTGGTATATTGTTATCCAGAAATTATCGAACAACCTGTTTTATACATACTGCTGATCCTGATGATGAGCTTAAACGCTCAGGCATACGTGCAAAATAAGCGTACTAATAAGCGCATCGATTTACTGCATAAGCTATTAAAGGATGAGTGATTAAAAAGAAGCCACTAATTAACCTGAGGTTTGGATAAGGAATGTTTCAACTCATTATTGTCAAAGCACAACTTAGTTTTTTCCTTGTCTAGCCAGAGAGTTTTAGGGAAAACAAGGCGAAGTTACGCACCAATAGCTAGCTATTGGAAGTGAATTCAACGCAGTTTGCGCTAAAACTGGCTGCTAGAAAGGCATTAATTATCCGCAGCTCAGGTTAATTAAGCGGCTTTAACATTATTGGTTTCCATACTTTCCATTTCAACGACACTGAGGACAGATTGTACGTCTGACCAATGCAGCAATTCGATACGACCAGCTTGGTTTTCTACCAATGCTGTGCAGTTCTCTATCCAATCACCATCATTACAATAAACGATGCCGTCTACGACACGGATCTCAGGCTGGTGGATGTGCCCGCAGATAATACCGTCAACGCCTTGCTTTTTCGCTTCATGAATAGCGGCATTTTCAAAAGCAGCAATAGCTTCTCTCGCCTTATGTACACGTTGTTTAAGCCAAGATGCCAGTGACCAATAATGGCCTCCGTATAACCGTCGTACACGATTGGTCCAACGATTTAAAAACAATAAAAAGTCATAAGCGGTGTCACCAATGAGGCTGATCAGTTTGTTGTAGCGAGTTGCTGAATCAAAGTCATCACCATGTAGCAGTAAAAAGCGTTTACCTGCCGAAGTGGTATGAATGAAGGTTTTGTGTACTTCGACTTTAAAGAGTGTTTGTCCGCCATAATGCCTAAAGGTTTCATCGTGATTACCAGGAATGTAAATAACGCGAGTACCAGCTTCAGCTTTTTTTTGTATACATTCCAATACCTGATAATGAGAGGGATCCCAAAAGAATTGGCGTTTCATTGACCATAGATCAACAATATCACCCACTAGGTATAGTACATCACACTCTGTTTTGTTGAGGAAATCTAACAAGAACTTTGCTTTACAGTCCTTGTAGCCTAAATGGACATCTGAGATCCAAATACTCGGATAGTACGTTGTTTTCATGGCCTGACTCTTTAGCGTAATAATAATAATGCTAAGAGGTAAAGGTGACAGATACAGGGCAGTTAGAAGAAGGTAATATGACAAAGGGGCAGACAAAAGAATGCCCCTATATTGGAAACTCAAGCGTACTTATTTGCTTTTAATTGCATTAACGATAGTGTCTACCGCAGACTCAATATCAAGCATTAACTTTTCGCCAGTATGGCGGTTTTTCAACTCAACCTTATTTTCATCAAGGTTGCGCTCACCTATTACTAAGGTATACGGTACGCCAATAAGCTCCATATCGTTAAACATAACGCCAGGACGCTCCTTACGGTCGTCAAATAATACATCTATACCCTTACGTTGCAGATCTGTATAGAATTTCTCTGCTATCTCAGGGATACGGTGAGACTTGTGCATGTTCATTGGCACGATAGCAAGTTCGAATGGCGCAATGGCAACAGGCCACTTGATACCGTAGTCGTCATTATTCTGCTCGATTGCCGCGGCAACGATGCGTGAAACACCAATACCATAACAGCCCATGGTCAATGTTTGGTTTTTACCTTCTTCACCGAGGACACCGGCTTTCATCGCTTCTGAGTACTTTGTACCAAGCTGGAATACGTGACCAACTTCTATACCGCGTTTGATCAGGATTTTACCCTTTCCACAAGGGCTTGGATCGCCCTCGACTACGTTACGTATGTCTTCAACAGTATAGTCGTTTACGTCTCTGTCCCAGTTGATACCACTATAATGAACACCATCTTTGTTTGCACCAGCTACAAAGTCTGCCATTACTGCGGCACTGCGATCTACGATAATAGGCATTGAGAGACCAACAGGGCCCAGTGAACCAGGTTTTGCACCAATTGCCTTGACGATGTCTTCTTCGCTCGCCATTTCAAGTGGTGAATCGACTAGTGCTAGTTTTTCAGCTTTGAGCTCATTTAATTCATGGTCGCCACGAACAATAAGCGCGACAAGACCACGATGACCGTCTTCATTTGGTGCCCCATACACAATAAGTGTTTTGACGCCACGGTGCGGTTTCACGCCATGCTTTGCTTTTAGCTCTGCGATGGTGAAAGCTTCCGGCGTGTCAAACGTATTGAGTTCTTTATTTGGGGCTGGACGAGCTTCAGTTGGCGCTAGCGCTTCAGCCTTCTCAATGTTTGCTGCGTAATCACTTTCGTCACTAAATGCGATAGCATCTTCACCAGACTCTGCAAGTACATGGAACTCGTGCGATAAGTTACCACCAATTGAACCGCTGTCTGCGATAACTGGGCGGTAGTCAACGCCTAAACGATCAAAAATGTTACAGTAAGCTTGGAACATCTTATGATAGGTTTTTTCAAGACATTCATCACTCATATGGAATGAGTAAGCATCTTTCATGGTGAATTCACGTGCACGCATTACGCCAAAGCGTGGACGAACCTCGTCACGCACTTTTGTGCTCACTTGGTAAAGTGTGATTGGAAGTTGCTTATAGCTATTAATTTCGCGACGTACAAGATCCGTGATCACTTCTTCATGTGTTGGGCCCAGCGCAAAAGGGCGGCCGTGACGGTCATTAATACGTAAAAGTTCAGGACCAAACTGCTCCCAACGACCAGACTCTTCCCATAACTCTGCTGGCTGGATCACTGGCATGAGAAGCTCAATCGCTCCCGCTTTGTCCATTTCTTCGCGGACAATTCTTTCGACTTTGCGGAAAACTTTTAAGCCTGATGGCAGCCAAGTATAAAGTCCAGATGCTAGTTTACGGATCATTCCCGCTCTAAGCATTAACTGATGGCTTACCACTTCGGCATCAGACGGCGTCTCTTTTTGAGTCGCCAATATATATTCACTCGTACGCATTCTTATTCCAGTATAAGTTACTTATTGTTCTCTTATTAGCGGCTATTCTAGCAGTGCTATTGCCGCTTAAAAAGCTTTAATACCTAAACATTTTCATAATTTAGTAGTTTATTGATAAGCTGCGGTGTTCACTATTTAGCTGACGAAATCTCAGTGACATGATTGTGCTCACCATCTACGCTCCAGCGGATATTATAATCATATAAACTCATACCATAGCTCTGTTGTGATGCACGTTTTTTCTTGTATGCAGGGCGAGGATCTTGTTTAAGTACGTTCGTAATAAACTGTTTTAGTTCTGGGTATTGTTTTTGCTTTTCGATAAAGGTTGCAGCATCATCTGAAAAACTGACTGACATTTGTGTTTCAGGTCTGGTGTCTGCAAAGCCTGCGGTAGCATCCACCAAGGCATCTGAGTATGGAAGGTATGGCTTGATGTCAATAATGGGTGTACCATCTAATAGGTCAATTCCAGATAATAATAAATCTAGTTGACCATTTTTGTATTCAATACCCTCGAGTTTTACTGCACTCATGCCAATGCCATTAGGTCTAAAAGTTGCCCTAGTCGCAAATACACCTTTGCGTTCATTACCACCTAATCTTGGTGGACGAACGAGAGCAGAATAACCTTTATCAGCCGTTTCATGGAAACGAAATAGCAGCCAAATATGCGTAAACTCGTCAATCCCACGAACAAATTCTTCGCGATTAAATTCGCCGACAAAGCGCAACTTGGCTTTTGCTTCAGGGACAAGCCTTGGTTGTCTTGGAATAGCGAATTTTTGTTTGTAAGGTGATTGAATATAGCCAATGGGCTGAATTTTGACAGGTTCCACCGTTTTCTCTATCTAAATCTAAGTAGCGTGAGTTTACTATCAATTGTGTTTTTCACAAAATCTCAAAAGGGTGCCATCGCTGTAATGTGGTGTAATTATTTTATTTTGATTTTTAGTATAAAGTTGTAAACAAAATAAGATTGGTTCTCTCTCTATGGATAAGCAACAGTTATTTTACCAACTTAATGACAATTCACAGCATCAGTGCGATAAAATTCTTGGTACCCGTGCGCACGAATATAAAAAACTCGTCGCTGAGATTAAGCCTATTCAAGGGCTAAAGGAAAAGCTTCGAGCGAAAAAATAAGAAATGGTATATAGTTGTCATGGAATTTTATAAAAAAGTTCATCAAAGCTGCCAACAAGCCCTATGCCATTCGTCGCCACTCAGACCTATACTGATAAGCGCAATTTCAAATCGTCGCGCATCACTACAAGCTATCGTGTCAAACTTATCCGATGGTGTAGTTAGCCCCAAAGAATTAGATACTTTACTCAGTCAAGAAGCAGAAAAAGTGAGCGTACAACTACTAAAAGAAGGGAATTTAAGTAAGCAAGAGGCTATTGCTGCAAGTGAAAAGGTGATATTTACACTAGCGCGAAATCTACTTTAATACCAAAGGCGGAAGCTACTAGTAGGTTTAATGATCGTTATTGACTTCGTCAGGTGCTTGCTTATCTAAGAAGTCCAACAACGCGTCAACGCTAACTTGAGTTGTCTCTGAAAATGCCTCTAGATCAAATCTAACACCAAAGAGACAGTCCTTTACCCGCTCATCGTTTACTTCAATGCGCACGATAGTGCCGTGTAGAGCGGCTAAATTCAGTAGTGTTAAGCCGGTATCGTGCTCGAATGTAACGTCAAACTTGGTCGTTTGGAATAATTTTAATGCTTCAGAATAGGGAGCTTGTAGCTGCATACCTGTTCGGCTAATGTTTGTAATTTGTCCATTGATAAGAGTGCGTCCCGAGTATATCAGCGCCTTATGTGGAGGTAGCGCTGAGTGTCGAGTAGATTGGCGTTTGCTTGCACTATTCCATGATTTGTTAACTGCTGCTTCTAGTTTTTCAGCTTTGAATGGTTTAACGACAAAATGGCTTACTCCGTTTTGTATTGCTGTAATGACAAAATCGCGGCCGCCGTTGGAGGTCATCATGATGAATGGAATATCTTTTAGCTGGTGATTGTTCCGGACATGATATAGTAGTTCCTCGCCATTCATTTCAGGCATATTCCAATCTGAAATAATAATATCAATCGGGTGAGACTCTAGAATTTGAGTAGCATGCACACCATTTGTCGCTAGGATGACTTTGTCTGAGCCCAAGCGAGTATGGATGATGTTACGTACAAGATTGCGCACTGTTAAACAGTCGTCTACTACTAAAAATTGTACATTTCTCACCACAAACCAACCTAAGCCAAAAAATTCGGCGCGGATCCTACCACAGCTATGACTAATTAGTAAGCATCAAGAACAAAACTTAAACGTGAATGATGTCAAAAAATAAGCAACTTACTGATACCTATTTAAATAATATGAGCTAAAATATTCTAGTGATTACTCTCTGTGTTGTCCTCTCTCGGGTTTATCACACTTTATGCCAGTCAACTGTGGGAAGCGACTCTATAACTGGTTTGGCAAAGTAGTAACCTTGGAACAAGGTTAGTCCAGCCTGCTTGAGATACTCGTATTCAGCCCGAGTCTCTACTCCCTCTGCGAGTAGCTTCACATTGAGCATATCACAGGTGACAATCATGCCTTGAGAATAGCTTGCTTAGCATGATTGTTTTGAATATCAGTGATCAGCGACATATCAAGTTTAATAAGATCAGGTTGAAACCCACTAAGCAAGCTAAGGCCAGCATACCCTTCACCAAAATCATCAATAGCAGTCTTGAATCCATTCTCTCTATATGTTTTGAAAATTGTTGTGAGAAAAGAGCGGCTAATCACTTGCTCTTGCTCGGTTACTTCAAAAATAATCTGTTTCGTTGGAAACTGACATCGTTTGGCTCAGCGCTGAAAACGTCTCAATCGCAGTTACTCTGCAACGCTGATCAAAGGCATATAGGTTATCTTCATTGACATTGCTTAATATCTCGAACGCGCTCTCTCCGTTTTTTCCTCTCACTAGTGCTTCATAAGAGAATATCGACTTGGAGTTAATATCAACGATCGGCTGAAAGGCCATGGTGATATCAAAATTAAGCTTTTGCTTACATAAGCAGCGTGTTGCTGAGGTATGTCGCATATAGTTAGCCTTTTTGTTGATGTCTGCCGGCACTAGACTCAGCAAGTACTTGATGCTTTATTGTTTATCTTTTGATCAGAATTATTTGTCGCTCAATGTTTGCTCTAGTAAAGACTCTGTTTGGATAGCGATCTCTTTCATTTTTACCGCATACGCTTCTAACTTTTTATCTTCTTCTGTTTTTGCCTTAAATTGCGGGATCTGAATGGGGTATCCTGCTTGATCCATGGCAATAAAGCTGATGATGCAGTGATTGGTTTCGACCAACCTTTGAGTTTTTGGGTCTCCACAGCGGACTTGTATAAAGATCTGCATGCTCGTATTGCCAGTGTGTGCAATGCGCGCGGACACCTCAACGATTTGACCAACTAAAATCGGACGATGAAAACGCATACCTGCCACTGAAACGGTGACACAATAGCTGCCGCTCCAACCAGCGGCGCAAGCGTATCCAGCTTGATCTATCCATTTCATGACCATCCCACCGTGTACTTTGCCGCCAAAGTTGACATCAGTAGGCTCTGCTAAAAATCTGAAGGTGACGGACTGTTGCGACATAGGTTTAGCTCTAGTTCCGATGACTTTAAGCTAAGTATAGGAAAGAAAGGGGCATTTCGCCCCCGCAATTTAGGATAAATTAGTACTACATGTTGGGATAGTTTGGACCTCCAGCGCCTTCTGGCGTCACCCAAGTAATATTTTGGCTCGGATCTTTGATATCGCAGGTTTTACAATGAATACAGTTTTGCGAATTAATGACAAACTGTTTTTCGCCTTGCTCATTTTCATTGATTTCATAAACGCCCGCTGGGCAGTATCGTTGTGCTGGCTCGTCAAACTTCGCTAAATTAACTTTGATTGGAATATCAGAATCTTTTAATTGAAGGTGACATGGTTGTACTTCCTCATGATTGGTATTCGATAAAAATACAGAGGAAAGTTTGTCAAAGCTTAATTTACCATCTGGTTTTGGATAATTTATCTTTTTGGATTTCGATGCCAGCTTAAGCTGCTCATGATCAGCATGTTCATCTTTAATGGTAAATGGTAGTGAGCCTGAAAAAATATTTTGGTCGATCATATTATAGGCTCCGCCCATAATACGGCCTAACTTATGCATTGCTGGACCAAAATTACGAGACTGATAAAGTTCATCGTAAAGCCAACTCGCTTTGAACAGATCCGCAAAGCTTGCGAGATCTGATGGGGCATGCTCTTGCTCTAGGGCGTCAATGATAGCATCAGCAGCCAGCATGCCAGATTTCATTGCGGTGTGGTTACCCTTTATTTTAGCAAAATTGAGAGTACCTGCATCACAACCGATAAGTAATCCGCCTGGGAAGTGCATTTTAGGCAAGCTGTGGAAGCCACCTTTTGCGATGGCACGAGCACCATATGCAACGCGCTCAGCACCCTCAAGAACTTGGGCAAAGGTGTCGTGATGTTTCATACGCTGGAATTCATCAAATGGACTCAAGTGGGGATTTGAGTAATTAAGGTCAATAATGAGTCCGACTACGACTTGGTTATTTTCTCCATGGTACATAAAAGAGCCGCCATGGGTGCTGTTGTCAAGTGGCCAACCTGTGCCATGAACCACAAGGCCTTCTTTGTGTTTGCTTGGGTCAACTTGCCAAATTTCCTTGAAGCCGATGCCATAGTGTTGAGGAGAAGCTTCTTTATCAAGCTCAAATTCTGAGATGAGTGATTTACCTAAATGGCCTCGGCAACCCTCTGCAAAAATCGTGTACTTTGCTCTGAGTTCCATACCTGGCATGTAACTATCTTTTGGCTGACCCTTCCTATCAAGACCCATATCTCCGGTAACTATACCTTTTACTTGCTTGTCCTCAATGATCAATGAATGGGCACTAAAGCCTGGGAATATTTCAATTCCAAGCTGTTCGGCTTGTTCAGCGAGCCAACGGCATACATTCCCCATTGAAACAATATAATTACCTTCATTCTTAAATGTTTTAGGCACAAGTAAATGTGGCAATTTGGTGGCGCTGTGCTCATCTTTGAATAAATAAATATCATCACCGGTGACTTTAGTGGTTATTGGTGCACCTTTTTCAGCCCAATCAGGGATCAGCTCGTCTAGTGCTTTAGTCTCAAATACGGCACCCGACAAAATGTGTGCGCCGACTTCAGAGCCTTTCTCGACTACACAAATCATTAATTCTTTTTGTTTTTCCTGGGCCTGTTGAGCGAGTCGGATAGCGCAGGATAAGCCCGCGGGGCCTGCACCTACTATCACAACATCAAACTCCATGGTTTCTCGTTCGACCATAATTAACCTCACACTATTTGACGGTAGATTAACTAAAGAGAGGCTTTAGTTTGAATTTCGTTAAACTAAGGTTATTTGAGGTTGACGTTTACGTCAACAGGAAGTAGTCTGAATCCAGCAAAATAATTTGTTGACGTAGACGTCAGCTTAGAGAATAACCAGATGATGGAGTAACCATGAAAGTACTTGTGCCAATCAAACGCGTGATTGATTACAACGTAAAGGCAAGAGTCAAACCTGACAACAGTGATGTTGATTTGAGCAACGTAAAAATGGCAATCAACCCGTTTTGTGAAATTGCAGTTGAAGAAGCAGTGCGCTTAAAAGAAGCAGGAACCGCAACTGAAGTTATAGCGGTATCTATCGGTGACAAAGCTTGCCAAGAACAGCTAAGAACAGCACTTGCCCTCGGTGCGGATAAAGCAATTCATATTGAGTCAGATGCAAAACTTGAATCTTTGCACGTCGCAAAACTGCTAGCCAAAATCGTCGAACAAGAGAGCCCAGAACTGGTTATTCTAGGCAAACAGTCTATTGATTCAGACAACAATCAAACGGGACAAATGCTTGCGGCGTTGACTAAGCGTGCTCAGGGCACTTTTGCCTCTAAAGTTGTAGTTGACGGCAATAAGGTGCAAGTGACGCGTGAAGTTGATGGCGGGTTGCAAACAGTGTCGCTATCACTTCCAGCTGTGGTGACAACAGACTTGCGTTTGAATGAACCGCGTTATGCTTCACTGCCAAATATTATGAAAGCCAAGCGTAAACCACTAGATGTAATCACTGCGGATTCATTAGGCGTTGATTTAGCTCCCCGTATTGAGCTGGTAAAAGTTGAAGAGCCAGCCAAGCGCTCTGGTGGCGTGATGGTTGAGAGTGTTGAAGAGCTAGTAAACAAGTTAAAAACAGAAGCAAAGGTGATCTCATGAGCGTATTAGTTATTGCTGAGCACGAAAGTGGTGTACTAAAACCGGAAACCGCTAAGGTGGTTGCTGCTGCAACAAAAATCGCAAGCCACGTTACCGTATTAGTTGCAGGTCACAACATTGCCGAGGCTGCGGAACACTCAGCTCAGATTGCAGGTGTACAGAAAGTAGTAGCAGTTGACGATGCGTCATTCGCATACCAATTGGCAGAAAATACATCTGAGTTGGTTGTTGAGTTAGCAAGTGACTTTTCGCACATTTTGTTTTCAGCTTCTACCACAGGTAAAAATATCGCGCCACGTGTTGCGGCGTTATTAGACAAATCGCAGATCTCTGAAATTATCGATGTAATTGATGCTGATACTTTTAAGCGTCCAATTTATGCGGGTAATGCAATTGCGACCGTGAAATCACTAGACTCGCAAAAAGTCATTACTGTACGCGCATCAGCATTTGATGCCGCTGATACGCAAGCTGCATGTGACATTGAAGCGCGCTCGCAAAGTATTGCCGCTCAAATGAGTGAGTTTGTGAGTATTGAACAAACTGAATCTGAGCGCCCTGAATTAACTGCGGCACCGGTTGTAATTTCAGGTGGTCGTGGTATGCAAAACGGTGAAAACTTTGCCTTGCTAAATGGTATTGCTGACAAACTAGGAGCCGCAATAGGTGCGTCGCGTGCTGCTGTTGACGCGGGGTTTGTGCCTAATGATATGCAAGTTGGCCAAACCGGTAAGATTGTGGCGCCTAACTTATATATTGCAGTTGGGATCAGTGGCGCAATTCAGCATCTTGCTGGTATGAAAGATTCTAAGGTCATTGTTGCTATCAACAAAGATCCAGAAGCCCCGATTTTTCAAGTGGCTGACTACGGTCTGGTTGCGGATCTTTTTGATGCGTTACCTGAGTTTGAGCAGGCGCTGTAATGCTTTTTTTTGTAGCTAGCCTACATCAAGAAAAATAATTCTGGTTGTTAAAGCCGTTGTACCTTTGGTCGCGGCTTTTTTCATTTGTAGGGAGATGGACATGCTAACAGGCTTAAATCACATAACAATAGCTGTATCTAACCTCAAGACATCAGTAGATTTTTATTCTGGCTTGTTAGGGTTTGAACTATGGGTATCTTGGGATAAAGGCGCGTATTTAAGTCTCGGTGATGTCTGGCTTTGTTTATCTTTGGGAGAGCCCGCTCCGAGCTCAGATTATAGTCATATAGCGTTTAACATTACCGCTGAAGACTTTACGGCTTTTTCTAAAACGATATTAGAAAACGGGGTTGGGGTGTGGAAAGAAAACAGCAGTGAGGGAGATTCTTTGTATTTTTTCGACCCAGATCATCACAAACTTGAGATCCATAGTGGTAGTTTGCAAAGTCGGTTAAAAAGTTTGCAGCAGCAACCATATTCAGGCCTCACTTGGCATAAAGCGGTGTGATTCTATTTTCTAGAATGCTTGTATCTTTAATTGCGCATTTTACTTCTGGTTACTGAGCTCCATAATAAAACAAAATATGATGGAGCAAAGTAATGGCAATTCAACTAAATGGCAAAGCACATGATATCGGTGGTCTTGCAGTAAACCGCGTACTTCCGCAGCGCGCCAAACGCATGGTAGGTCCTTTTATCTTTTTTGATCAAATGGGACCCGGCAAATTCAGTATTGGTGATGGTATCGATGTAAGGCCGCATCCGCATATTGGGCTTGCAACTCTCACTTATTTGTTTGAAGGTAACTTGCTCCATCGTGACTCTCTTGGGAATCAACTTGAGATCCATCCTGGGGATGTAAATTGGATGGTGGCAGGGCGTGGCATTGTGCACTCGGAGAGAGAGTCGTTTGAAACCAAAGCGCAACCCCATGCTATCCATGGTTTGCAATGTTGGGTCGCGCTTCCTGAAGATTATGCTGAAATTGAGCCGAGTTTTTCACATGTCAATCGAATGCAGCTACCAACAAGACAACTCGATGGAGTGATGACAAGAGTCATTATAGGGAGTGCTTATGGATTGCATGCGCCTGTACCAACGTTTTCTCCAATGTTTTACGTAGATGTGATGGCAAAGGCTGGCAGCTATCTTGAAAGACCAAATCAATCACAAGAAATCGGCATATATGTGATCTATGGTGAAGTAGAGGTGTCAAATACATCTTATGGATCACAATCGTTTATATTACTTGAAGAGGACGATATAAAATTACACTTTAGTAAAAACAGTCGTGTGATATTACTCGGAGGACAAGCTTTTTCGAAAACGCCGTATATAGATTGGAATTTTGTATCATTTAGCAAAGCGCGTATCGAGCAAGCCAAACAAGATTGGCGAGGAGGGAGATTTGCTACGATCCCTGAAGATAAGCTCGAACATATTTCACTGCCTTAGCTAGGAGCGCAGCACCAAGAAGGTGAGCGCCCGAGCGTTGCACTTAGTAGTCGTAACTTATGTGTTGAAAGAAACGCACATTGACATCTTGTTTCTCAATATTGATGGGTAGTTGAGCGACGAAGCGTTTTATTGCAGTCTCTACGTGATTCATAAAACGGCCATAGCCCATGTCTTTTTTATCCTTGTCATTGGCGACAATAACAAAACGTAGAGTATCTACCAGGTGTGTTTCATCAAATAGTGAATAGATTTGGTGATCATCTGAGCTGGTATTAAAACTTAACTTTTGCAGTTCTCGATTAGTATCGGACTTATCGATTTTTGCACTTCTAACAATCGGTAAACGCCCATCTGCTACCATGGCTACCATATTGAGCTGTTTGTCCGCGCAGGCAGATAAAAACGCATCTTCAAGTGTGCGGTAGAATTGTCCGTAATCACCTGAGCGCATTTGGCTTTGAAATTCAGTTTTGATTGCACGAGACACAGGAATATTAAATGTTACATAAGTCATTTCACTGTGTACATCAGGCAAGGCACAGTGCCGAGCTTGATAACGTGGATACAAGGCTCTTAGCTTATAGCCATAAGACTCCTTGTCACCCTTTGCTTTTGCAAATACGTCGTAGGTCAAGTGTTGATGGTCTCGCACTCTAAACTGTGGCTCTACAGAAGAGAAGCCGTCTTTAAGCGCATCCAGTACTTTTTTTACTTTGTTATGAAAGTGTGCTGCATTGGCACGTAATTCATTACCTGTGGCTAAAAATAGCAAGCGAATTTTGCGTGCTTGATAACCATCACCGAGATAGGTTTGGTGCGCTTCATGAAATTTAGGGTTATAAAAAAACAAAATTTGTTTGTCGGTTTGCATGGTGTAGGCTTCATCATGATATCGAACGACCGGTAACTTGTCATTGGCGATAACATGAACATTATGTAATTCATATTCATCACACAGTGCAAATAATTGGCGAGATAAGCGCTCGTAACATGCTGCAACAGAGTCAAAACACGCATAAAATTCATCGTCCGGCTTAAACTCGGCAAGAATATATTGGTTGTTTCTAGCTTTAGTTGAGATGTAAACACGATTTAGATTCATTGAAGCCATTACTTTGTCCTTTCCTAGGTAACGTAATTTAAGCAATACTCGGTGGTTGAGTACTTTAATGGCGCAACTATAGGATGAAGTTGTGAAGGAAATATTGCGCTAGAACAAAATTTGTCACAAAAAGCTGATTAATACTTAACCTAATGAATAAATCCTGATACAGCGCAGATAATTGCTGTAAGTTCGGCTAAGTTTTTGTAATAATGCCGAGGTTAACTTAGAGCATAATTCAGAGGAAAGATTTCCTATGGCGGAAACTGAAAATCGCCCATCAAACTTTATTCGCAACATTATTGATGCGGATCTTGCCAGTGGCAAACATGCGTCTACGCACACACGTTTTCCACCTGAGCCAAATGGCTTTTTGCATATTGGTCATGCAAAATCAATTTGCTTAAATTTTGGTATTGCCCAAGATTATCAAGGTAAGTGTAACCTACGTTTTGATGATACCAATCCAGAAAAAGAAGACATCAACTACGTTAAATCTATTCAAGAGGATGTTCAGTGGCTTGGCTTTGAGTGGGATGGTGAGATTTGTTATTCATCAAACTATTTCGACAAGTTGTACAGCTACGCCGTAGAGCTAATTGAAAACGGTAAAGCGTATGTTTGTTTTTTATCTCCCGAGCAAGCGCGTGAATATCGTGGAACGTTAACTGAGCCGGGCAAAAATAGCCCTTATCGTGATACGTCACCGGAAGAAAACTTAGCCTTATTTGAAAAAATGAGAAATGGCGAGTTTAAAGAGGGTGAATGTGTACTGCGCGCTAAAATTGACATGACAAGCTCATTCATGGTGCTTCGCGATCCGATTATTTACCGTGTACGTTTTGCCCACCACCATCAAACTGGTGATAAGTGGTGCATTTATCCAATGTATGACTTTACGCACTGTATTTCCGATGCGCTTGAAGGGATCACGCATTCACTATGCACACTAGAATTCCAAGATAACCGCCGTTTGTACGACTGGGTATTGGATAATATCAGCATCGAGTGTCACCCGCAGCAAATTGAGTTTTCTCGCCTAAACCTCGAATATACAGTAATGTCAAAGCGTAAGCTTAATGATCTAGTTGTAAATAATCATGTTGAAGGGTGGGATGACCCACGTATGCCGACGATTGCAGGTCTTCGTCGTCGTGGGTATACACCTGCCGCTATTCGTGAATTTTGTAAGCGCATTGGTGTAACCAAAATGGACAACATGGTTGAAATGGGTATGCTTGAAGCGTGTATTCGTGACGACCTAAACGAAAATGCACCACGTGCTATGGCGGTACTTGACCCTGTTAAGTTAGTGATTGAAAATTTTGACGCAGATAAAGTTGAAATGCTTCGAGCGCCTAATCATCCAACATTAGAGATGGGCGAGCGTGAGTTGCCGTTTACGCGCGAAATCTATATTGAACAAGAAGACTTCCGCGTAGAAGCGAATAAAAAGTTCAAACGTTTGGTGCTAGGTAAAGAAGTACGTCTTCGTAACGCTTATGTGATTAAAGCTGAGCGTATTGAAGAAGACGAAAACGGTAATATTACGACAATTTACTGTAGCTATGACCCTGATACTTTAGGTAAAAACCCGGAAGATGGTCGCAAGGTGAAAGGCGTAATTCACTGGGTATCTGCTTCACATTGTATCGAAGCGCCAGTGCGTCAGTATGACCGTTTGTTTACGGTACCAAACCCAGCTGCAGCTGATCATTTTACGGAAGTATTAAACCCAGACTCTTTGGTGACTATTGCTAATGCTAAACTAGAGCCTGCACTTGCAAACGCAAAACCAGAGCAAGGTTATCAGTTTGAGCGCTTAGGTTACTTCTGCCGTGACAATAAGTCAGAAGCGCTGATGTTTAACCAAACTGTTGGTCTGCGTGATTCGTGGGCTAAGATAGAACAGCAAGGTTAACTCTTGATGAGGTCGACTTATGTCGGCCTTTTTTATAGCCTTTTCGTTATCCGATATTATGTCTGAAAAATCCATCCAGCACTTTTATATCAATGAGCAACAGTCTATTTATCTACTGTCTCATATTGACGCAAAAAAACACCGTCAGTGGCTTAATATTTGTAAAAAGCAACTGAGTCTACTTGGCTATAAAAACGTTGAGGTGATTGGATCTGGTGCATTTGGTTTTGTATTCGCAGGTACAAGTGATATTGGCAAGGAGTGGGTGTTTAAATTTTCTCGGATCACACTTGCCCAAAGTGTTCGCGACAGGCTTGAAGACGAAGGTTACATGTTGTCGCAACTTGACAATCCAATGATCCCTAAGTTTTATGCATTTGAGCGAGCAAAAAAGCAAGGTATTTTAATGATGGAGCGTGCGCCAGGAGAAGATTTAGAGAAAATCTCGCTCAGGAAAGGCCGCTTTCAAGCGCATGAATTAGTAAGTCTTGCTTTGAAACTGAGAAACGTATTGGTTGACCTACGTGAGCGCCGCAATGGCATGTCTCCTCAGCCTATTGTACACGGAGATATAAAACCATCTAATATTGTTTGGGATGAGGCGACAGATAATTTCTCCTTAGTTGATTGGGGTAGCTCGGTTTATGCGCAAGTCGATATTTTCGGTGAGCCTATCGCGAGTAATATTATGGACTTGATGTCATCTGATGTGAGCACAACCAATGCTAGGATGGGAGATGTGTATTTTATTGGTGATGAGCAAATGTCAGGGGCGCAGTCTTCGCCACGCTTTGATGAGCAAGGAGTAGCATCAACAATTTATGCGCTGGCAAGTGCACAATCATGTCGGTTTGGCGCAAAGGTACTCCCAGCCAGCGCTCTGGGGCTTCCCAAGGTATTTGCCCAAGTGCTGGATGGCATGCTTAGCAAAGACAAAGCAACGAGAGACAGTGCAGGGGATTACTTTGTGCGTAACATGCCTGCAATGGCGAAAATGTATCTGCCAGAGTTAATCCTTTCAGAAAAAAAATCTCGCATCCCATTTTGGACACATGAGACTGAAGTAAAGCCAGAAACGGTAGTATATAGCTCCCGAAAGCAGTTTTTGCGCCGTGCTGACGATAAGCACAATCTAAGAGATGTAAATGATGCGCAGCTCGACAGATACTATAAAGAGTTTTTATTTGATACCGGCGACACCGAGAAAGCGTTTTTGGCGTCTATCAGCCGTTTGGCAAAATATCCTGTAGTAGGTGGCTTGAGTTTTCACTGGAAAGATACTCAAGTATTTGTCGAGTCAAGCCTGATTTTACACGATGAAACATTGAATCTGGCATTTAAAGACGCGTTGAACGCCGCCGTAATGATTGCACAGGGGATAAAACAAAAAGGTTTGTTTAAATGCTGCTTGTTCGACGCGCGTCAAACTATTCAATTGACTCGTGACGGCACTAGTGCTTTTCAATTTGAACAACTTCCTGAGCTCGAATATAGTGTCAGTGACATATCAAGTAATGAAATTACACGGCCACACTCCTATTTTGAAGACGGTAAAGACCCTGATGAGCAGCTTCAGCTTCCAAAACAGATCATCCAATGTGTGTTCGAACTCAATCAAATTCACCATACTGGTTGCATCATTTTTGAATCTTTACAAGATAGGATGAAAATTCACTATTACTACCGACTACTTGACGCCAATAAAGAAGCACAGTTTAAATCGTTATTGACTCGGATCATGCAGTACGCTGTTAGCATTCAAGATTATGGTGTAGCGGGCTTTATGAAGCTTCCTTACAAGAACACACGTGAGTTTGACTTATGCGAGCGCCAACCTGATAGCTTTTTTCCAAAAAACCCAAAAGCATTTATGTCATCAAGCGTGTGATACCAATTGGTATAGTTAAACGAACTGATGCTACACGTTATACCAATTAGACTTAATACTTGCTCAATTTGAAGGAGTAAATCTGACGCTAACAGGTCGCGTTAGCGGAGTTATCGACAAGGTTTTCTCGCCTCAATATAGACCACTCAATTAAGATAATTGGTATTAATTTCCTCTACACAAGAAAATCAATTTTGAATAAAAAAAAGCCAGCTTGACGCTGGCCTATTGCTTAAAGAGGCAAAAGATTTGGTTAATTACCATTTTCTTCTGCGTATTTCTTACAAGCTTCTTTATCTTCACATTCACCATACAAATAAAGTGAGTGGTTGGTAAGTTTAATACCATTATCGCTGGCAATTTCTTCTTGTCTTGTTTCGATGACGTCATCTTCAAACTCAACAACTTTGCCGCATTTTAAACATACCAAATGGTCATGGTGTGTGCTACCAGAAAGTTCGAATACAGATTTACCGCCTTCAAAGTGGTGGCGTGTGACAATCCCAGCATCATCAAATTGGTTTAATACTCGATATACTGTAGCGAGTCCAATTTCTTCACCTTTATCTAAAAGGATTTTATATACATCCTCTGCACTGATATGTTGATTATCAGGAGATTGAAGGATTTCTAAAATCTTGATACGTGGCAGTGTTACTTTTAAACCAGCCTTTTTAAGCTCTAAGTTGTGATCAGTCATTAAATCTGTCTCAATCTGTTGGTTATAATTTGTCTTAGGTCAATATTCACGACGCTAAACCTAAGAATAACTTGCTAGGGCAACAAGTGCAAAGCAAATGGATTAATCTTCCAACTCGCTTAGGCACATTTCATCGTATACTTGCGCACACCATTGTTTAACACGCTGCTCTGTCAACTCAGGCTGACGATCTTCATCAATACCAAGGCCAACAAATTTACCGTCTTCTACAACAGCTTTAGACGCTTCAAAATCGTAGCCGTCAGTTGACCAATGGCCAATAACAATAGCGCCACGCTCGGAAACGATGTCGTTGATCATACCCATTGCATCAAGGAAGTACTCGGCATAATCTTCCTGATCACCACAACCGAAGATAGCGACTAGCTTACCTTCAAAATCAATTTCTTCTAACTCAGGGAAAAAGTCATCCCAGTCACACTGTGCTTCACCGTAGTACCAAGTCGGGATCCCAAAAAGGAGTAAATCAAATTCAGCAATTTCCTCTTTACTGCTCTTTGCAATGTCCTTTACGTCTACCAGTTTTTTGCCCAGCTCTTTTTGAATCATTTTAGCAACGTGTTCAGTGTTACCAGTATCGCTGCCGAAAAAAATACCTACGCTTGCCATTAATTGCTTACCTTCTATCTATTAACCGCTAACTTTTCTTGTAAGATGGTCTCTATGAGTGCACTTCGACTAATGTTTTGCGACTCAGCCATATCACTTAGCGCTTGATATAACTCTGATGAAACCTTAAATTCTACTCTTTTTAGACCACGAGCACGATCTCTTTTTATTTGATTGCGCTTGTTAACCTTTAACTGCACTTCTCGAGGAAGCGGGTTTGTCTTCGGACGCCCAGGACGTTTTTCATTTTCAAATAAGTCAATGGTCGTTCTATCTGTCTCCGCTTTGGCCATTATCCCACACCTGCGCCTTGCCAAAATACTTGGATCAGACCTTTAGCGATAAAACCTGAACAGCCTAGAAACAGTACGAGCCATACAATATAACGTCCGAACTTTGGTACATCGCCTTTTTTCAGTACGTCTTGAATTGCCATACCGATGAAAAAGAATATACCTGCTAGCGCAAACCATAGCCCTAGCGTTTCAAATTCATTTATAAATTGACTGACCATCTGAGCTCTACTCAATATTTAAACGGCGGCTACTATATCACAATCTACATGCATAAATTAAGTTTATAACGGCAAATCGATTTGTTTTATTGAATAAAATCAATAATTGAACGATTTACCGCATCTGGTTTTTCTGCATGTAGCCAGTGGCCTGCACCTTGTATTATTTTTGCTCGGGCGTTAGGAAATAGACGCGCGATGCTATCTTTATGTTCTGGAAGGATATAATCTGAATTATTCCCTTTGATAAACAAAGTATCGCACAAACAAGAATGAGATTCATTAATGTTGTCTGTTATTGTGTCGTACTTTTCGGTAATTACATCTAAATTAAAGCGCCATGCAAGCTGTCCAGCTTCATTTTTAGCTAAGCTTTTGAGCAAGAACTGACGTACGCCTGGGGTGTCTATATAGGTAGACATAATACCATCTGCTTCGCTGCGGCTAGATACTTGGCGTTGTTGTACTTCATTTAATGCGGCAATAATTGCATCATGTCGAGAGTGATAAGCTACAGGGGCGATGTCTAAAACAACCAATTTATCAGTTTGCTCAGCAAATAACTGTGCAAACTGCATGGCGACTTTTCCTCCCATAGAGTGACCAACGAGATGTACTTTGTCTAGCTTTAACTCGTCAAGCAGTATTTTGATGTCATTGGCCATCACAGGATAGGACATATCAACATCGTGAAATGACCGGCCATGATTTCGCAAATCGACATTGATCACATTAAAATTCGATGCGAGTGCTCTTGCGACGACGTTTAAATTTTCAAGGGACCCAAACAGCCCATGTATAATGATAACGGCAGGGTTTGTTGCGTCACCAGTTTGTTGGTAGTTTACCAGCATGCTTCCTCCAAATTTGCGGGTAATTGTGACATTGAAGAGGAAAAATGCAAAGCCATAGAGTAATAAGCTAAATTTGGATATACTACGTGACAATTGAAATGAGTTGCTCCTAATTAGCATAGATGACAGGAAACGCATGAAAAAGATAGAAATAGATGACGAGCTATATCAATACATTGCAAGTAATACTCAAAGTATTGGAGAAAGTGCTTCGCAAATCTTACGTCGTTTATTAAAACTTAATTCTGGGACAGAATCCAAACCCGGCTTACAGCAGGAAGAAGAGCAGGCTCAAACAGCAGAAAAAGAGGCTCAACCAAAAGTGCAAAGCCAGCCTGCAAAACCAGCTGCAAATGTCTTTAATATTCTAAATAAAGAAGAATTAGCGATGCAAAAGGGAGTTGTAGGGCGCTTTTTATTTATACTTTCAGCGCTACATCGCACCCACAAATCTGAGTTTAACAACGTGCTCGAAATTAAAGGTCGAGATCGGATTTATTTTGCAACCAGTAAAGAGGCTTTGCTTGAAAGCGGCAGCAGTATGAATCCAAAAAATATTGTTGATAGTGAATACTGGGTAATGACAAACTCGAATACAACGAGAAAGAAAATGATGCTTCATGAAGTAGCTAAGGTGTTAGGTTACACAGATGAAGCTGCCGAAAAAATCAGAGACTACCTATAAGTAAGGAAATCTTATGGCGATCCATCCGCAAGCAGGTAAGAAGGTAACGCAAGAGCAGTTAGTTAATATTCCTAAGCTGGTTTCTTCATACTATTTGAATGAACCGGATTTAGAAGCACATCCGGAGCATTGTGTTGCTTTTGGCACCAGTGGCCACCGAGGTTGTTCACTTCATTTCAAATTTAATGAGTCACACATTCTAGCCGTGACTCAAGCTATTTGTGACTTCCGTAAAAATAACAATATCTTTGGCCCACTGTTTTTAGGTAAAGACACGCATGCTTTATCGGAAGCTGCTTTTAATTCGGCTATCGAAGTGTTAGTGGCAAATGAAGTGCAGGTGATCACGCAAGAAAATGATGATTATACGCCGACTCCTGTTATCAGCCATGCAATTGTATCGCACAACTTAGCACACCCTCATGAGCTTGCTGATGGTATTGTCGTGACGCCATCACATAATCCGCCAGAAGATGGAGGCTTTAAGTACAATCCACCGAATGGTGGCCCAGCAGACACCGATGTCACAAAGTGGATTGAAGATAGAGCAAATCAATTATTACAAGAAGACCTGGTTGAAGTAGAGTTATTTCCGTTTGCAAAGGCCAAGCGTTCAGGGTTTATAAAATATGAAGATCTGATCACCCCCTATGTTGCGGACTTAGGCAATATTATTGATATGGAGGCGATAGCCAAGGCAGGAGTCAATATAGGTGTAGATCCACTTGGCGGCTCAGGCATTAACTTTTGGCCGGTGATTGCTAAGCACTACGGGTTGAATCTTAGCGTAGTAAATAATGTAGTTGACCCCAGTTTCGCATTTATGCCTCTTGATAAAGACGGCAAAGTGCGTATGGACTGCTCATCACCCTATGCGATGGCCAATTTGATAGCGTTAAAAGATGACTATGATATTGGTATTGGTAACGATCCAGACTTCGACAGGCATGGTATTGTCACGCCAGATGGTCTGATGAACCCAAACCACTTTTTAGCGGTGGCAATTGATTATCTGATCAAGCACAGAACTTGGAATAGCTCGATAAAAATTGGCAAAACTTTGGTATCTAGCGCCATGATTGACAAAGTGTGTGGTGCAAATGGTCGTGAAGTTTACGAAGTGCCTGTTGGGTTTAAGTGGTTTGTAAGTGGGCTTGCAACAGGGGAACTAGCGTTTGGTGGTGAAGAAAGTGCTGGTGCTGCTTTTCTGAGAAAAGATGGTACTACTTGGTGTACAGACAAAGATGGCTTTATCATGGGGTTACTCGCGGCGGAAATTTTAGCTGTAACCGGAAAATCACCATCTGAGCATTATTTGGCATTTGAGCAAGCATTTGGCGCGCCGGTGTATAAACGCATTGATGCGCCAGCGAGCAGTGAACAAAAAGCCAAGTTAAAGGGGTTAAGCGCAGATAACATCAAAGCAGATACGTTAGCAGGTGATAAAATTACTCAGGTCTTAACTAATGCACCAGGTAACGGTGCTGCTATTGGTGGTCTTAAAGTCGTCACTGAAAATGGCTGGTTTGCGGCACGGCCATCGGGCACTGAAGATATTTACAAGATTTATCTTGAATCATTTAAAGGTGATTCACACCTTGCTGAGTTGGAACAAGCGGCAAAAGCGCTTGTGGATTCGGTAATTAGTTAATAAAAAGCTTCTACAAGCCATACTCCTCGTATGGCTTTTTTGTATCCCAATGCGGATTATTCAACAATATCAATTTGGAATTATGACGTACTTAGCAGAATTAAAACAAAACGGTGACTTTCTTACACTCACACGAAATAACGAATTTACTCTAGAACCTGTCAGTTTCACATTAAACAATGGCACCTTAGTTGAAGTGCTAGATACCGGTGTGATCCAGTTTACTCCAGTGGGTGAGACGACAAAAGACATCGTACTGTCTAGCGCTGTGCACGGAAACGAAACAGCACCGATAGAGATATGTGACGAGCTTATCCAACATATTATCACTGGTAAGCTGACGTTAGCGCAGCGTGTGCTGTTTATTTTCGGTAACCCGAAATCCATAAACATTGGCCAGCGCTTTGTCGATGAGAATTTAAACCGCTTATTTAACGGCGCACATAATCAAGAAACAGATAACCCCGAAAAGGTTAGAGCGCAAAAACTAGAGGGATACGTTCGAGCCTTCTTTGAAAAAGGTGGAAGCGAGCGCTACCGATGTCATTACGATCTTCATACTGCTATTCGGGGTTCGAAAAACGAAAAGTTTGCAGTATACCCCTTCTTACATGGTAAGCCGTGGAAGAAATCACAGCTGCAGTTTTTATTGTCATGCGGTGTCAACACCGTGTTAATGATGCGCTCGGCGGCAACGACATTTAGTTACTTTTCTTCTTACCAGTTTGGGGCCGACGCATTTACCATCGAACTTGGGCAGGTAAAACCATTTGGTGAAAATAATATGGCGAGCTTTGCAAAAACCAAAGAAACGCTAAAAGCATTAATTAGCCAAAAAAATGTAGAATATAAAGAATTTAATGCAGATGAGTTTGAGTTATTTATGGTACACCGTACTATCAATCGGACACAGCCTGAATTTTCTTTCCCATTCTCTGATTCTGCGGTGAATTTTACTGGATTTGCGAGAGGCGAACTATTGGCTACTGACGGAGATCAACAATACTTTGCAGAGGTCGACGGTGAGGCAATTATCTTCCCTAATGCCAATGTTGCACTGGGTCAACGTGCATTATTAACGGTAGTACCATTAGAAGTGGATGAAAACTTTATATAAATCAATAATGTAAAAATAATCCTTCCATCGTATCGAAATCTTTCCAAAAACATTGATGTATTTTAGCGGTTATTCATCTAGGATTAGTTGAATAACGTTTACGTTAACGTAAAGTTGAATAGCTTTAATTTAATTTACTTACTTAAATCGCAAATATTATTCAGTCTTTGATAAGTTGTTAGACCAGTTACTCACGCTAACCACAAAAGTCATTAAGACCAATTAACACAATCATAAATGCGAGGTGAGTTATGGCTCTTTTCGTCTTACATCAGCTGTACTCTGGTTGTATGTGAGGGGACAGGGGTTGAGCTCAGTAAGTTTGTTATGACAACAAGAGAAGGTAGGTTATGACTAACCCCAATAATATATCCTTAAATATCAGCCATGCGCTGGAATTTATAGATGGTCATGCACTCAATATCCCTACATTAAAGATTTTAAGTGACCAAGGCGATGTTTTAGACGGTGCAACAGCACCAGAAATTGATAAAGAAACGGCATTAAGAATATATTCCACAATGCGTTTTATTCGTTTACTTGACGAGCGTATGCAAGGTGCTCAGCGTCAAGGGCGTATTAGCTTCTATATGCAGTGTCTTGGCGAAGAAGCAGCCGTTACGGCAAGTGCCGCAGCGCTAAAAGAAGATGACATGATCATGGCTCAATACCGTGAACAAGCCGCAATCCATTATCGTGGTTTTTCATTAGAAGAGTTCATGAATCAGCTATTCTCCAATGAGAAAGATTTAGGTAAAGGTCGTCAAATGCCTGTGCACTACGGATCCAAGGCATTGCATTATTTGACAATCTCATCGCCTTTAGGTACCCAGATCCCGCAGGCTACCGGTTATGCTTATGGCCAAAAGCTGAAGCATATTGATAAAGAGACCGGGGAGTTAACGTCTGAAATAGAAAACGTTACTATTTGCTACTTTGGCGAAGGAGCCGCGTCTGAAGGCGATTTTCACGCAGGTCTAAATATGGCGGCTGTGCATGGCTCACCCGTCATTTTTTATGCTCGCAACAACGGCTATGCTATCTCCACACCAGCGGATGAACAATTTAAAGGCGACGGTATCGCTGCTCGTGGTGTTGGATATGGAATTAAAACGATTCGAGTAGATGGTGCTGACGCTCTTGCAGTATATGCTGCGACACAAGCCGCGCGTAAAATTGCTGTAGAAAATGGTGAGCCTGTGATGATCGAATCTATCGCATATCGTTTGGGTGCTCATTCTACTTCTGATGATCCTTCTGGTTATCGTACAAAAGATGAAGAAGCTGAGTTTAAAAACAGCTGTCCGGTAAATCGGTTTAAGCAATGGCTCCTAAAGCAAGACTGGCTGGATGAAGCGCAGGATGATCTCGAAAAAGAAAAGATCCGCGAAGATATTCTAGCAGCGTTAAAGGTAGCAGAAAAAGTACAAAAACCTGCGCTAGAAGATTTGGTTTCTGATGTCTATGACACCCCAATTCCATCATTACAAAAACAATATGAAGAATTGAAGGCACATATTAAAACCTATCCTGACGCATATCCACTTACCGCAGGGAGAATAAAATAATGGCTAAAATGAACATGTTACACGCCATTAATTCGGCGTTAGATATCACCATGGCAGAGCACCCACAGGCTTGTATTTTTGGTGAAGATGTTGGCTACTTTGGCGGTGTATTTCGTGCAACTTCTGGTCTACAAGAAAAGTATGGTAAGCACCGTGTTTTTAATACGCCGTTGACCGAACAAGGTATTTTGGGCTTTGCCAATGGCCTAGCGGCATTTGGTGCTCCTGCACTTGCTGAGATCCAGTTTGCTGATTATATCTTTCCTGCGTTTGATCAGATAGTAAACGAGTCTGCAAAATTCCGTTACCGCTCAGGTAATGAGTTCAATGTAGGTAACCTAACGGTTCGCACGCCATACGGTGGCGGAATTGCAGGTGGCTTATATCACTCACAATCACCAGAAGCTTATTTTGCCCATACACCTGGTCTTAAGATTGTCGTGCCTCGTAACCCTTACCAAGCTAAAGGCTTACTACGTGCTGCGATTAAAGACGATAACCCGGTTATTTTCTTTGAGCCGAAGCGCTTGTATCGAGCGTCTGTTGGTGAAGTTCCAGAAGAAGATTACAGCATTGAGCTTGGCAAGGCGGAAGTCATAGAGGAAGGATCGGATATTACGCTTCTTGCTTGGGGTGCGCAAATGGAGATCATCGAACAAGCAGCGCAAAAAGCAGCAGAGGCAGGTATTAGCTGTGAAATAATCGACTTAAGAAGCATTCTTCCTTGGGATGTTGAGACGGTAGCAAAATCAGTGATCAAAACCGGCCGTTTAGTTGTGAGCCACGAAGCGCCAATTACTAATGGTTTTGGTGCAGAAATCGCGGCTACCATTCAAAAAGAGTGTTTTTTACATTTAGAGTCGCCAATTGAGCGGGTTTGTGGATTAGATACGCCATATCCTTTAGCACTGGAAAAAGAATATGTGCCAGATGCACTTAAAGTGTTTGCTGCTATTAAACGTTCTATGGAGTTTTAAGGATAAGTTATGGCTAAAGAATTTATCTTACCCGATATTGGTGAAGGCATTGTAGAGTGCGAAATCGTTGAATGGTTAGTGGCTGTTGGTGACGAGGTAAAAGAAGATCAACCAATTTGCGATGTCATGACTGACAAGGCACTAGTGCAGATCCCAGCGGTACATGATGGTGTGATCACAAAGCTACATTACGAAAAAGGCGAAATTGCGAAAGTGCACGAACCTTTGTTTGCAATGGACGTTGCTGGCGAGCAAACATCACCAGCGGAGCAGTCGGCACCTCAGTCTTCATCAGGCACTTCAGCAAACTCAGTATTAGAGGATTTTATTCTACCAGATATTGGTGAGGGAATCGTTGAGTGCGAGATTGTTGAATGGCTTGTCGCCGAGGGCGATGAAATCAAAGAAGACCAAGCCGTTTGCGACGTGATGACGGACAAAGCACTGGTGCAAATCCCTGCAAAATACGACGGTATTGTGGAAAAGTTACATTACCAAAAAGGTGAGATTGCACAGGTACATAGCCCATTATTTCAGATGAGGTTGGCATCATCACATGCTGGAAAATCAGGTGATCCAGTGGCGGACATCCACAAGCCCAAAGAAAGCAAAGAGCAATCTGCGACGGCAACTGGTGATGCGACGCGAAGTCTTCCAAAAAATGGTAAAGCGATTGCTTCGCCAGCAGTGCGCCGAAAGGCACGTGAAGTAGGCGTTGACCTGTGTGAAGTGCCCGGTTCTGGTAAAAATGGTCGTGTATACAAAAAGGACATCGAGCATTTCCTTGAGCACGGTGTTAATCGCGATACGGTCAAGTCTGAGTCAAGTAAAGCAGCACCAGTTGAAACGCCAAAGCCGCTGTCTACCTCAGAAGGTGGAACAAGAGTTGAACCTCTGCGCGGTATGAAAGCCGCAATGGCAAAACAGATGGTGGCTTCAGTATCGACTATTCCGCATTTTACATATTGTGATGAGATTGATCTGACGGATTTAATTGCACTGCGTGGAACCTTAAAAGAGCAATATGCTAAACAAGGTATCAAGCTGACGATGATGCCATTTTTTATCAAGGCGTTATCACTTGCAATCAACGAGTTCCCTATCTTAAATGCAAAAGTAAATGATGATTGCACCGAAGTAACTTACTTCGATGACCACAATATTGGTATGGCTGTAGACAGTAAACTGGGTTTATTGGTGCCGAATATTAAATCATGCCAAAACAAGTCTATTGTGGACGTCGCCCAATTAGTTACTGAGTTGACTGAGGCGGCTAGGGAAGGGCGAGTATCTCCTGATTCACTTAAAGGCGGTACTATCTCTATCTCTAACATAGGCGCAATTGGTGGTACAGTCGCGACACCTATTATTAATAAACCTGAAGTTGCTATTGTTGCACTTGGTAAGGTTCAGCAGCTACCGCGCTTTGATGCCAAAGGGAATGTGGTTGCACGTTCAATTATGCAGGTAAGTTGGTCTGGTGACCACCGTATTATTGATGGTGGTACAATTGCGCGATTCAATAATTTGTGGAAGTCCTTCCTAGAGGAGCCAGCTAAAATGATGATGGCAATGCGCTGATCTTTGTTTTTGCTAGTTTCTACTTGTTGCAAAGGGTCATTATGACCCTTTTTTATTGGCTATCGGTTGATCATTTGTAGCTCTAGAAAGTATAAACTGTCATCATATACCGGTAAGTAATTCTCACGTCATAAAAGATAAGCTATAAAAACAAGCGGATATTAACCTCCATAAGCGCCCGCAGTATCGATGTTTCTGTCAGTTATAACTGCCTTCTTCGGCGCTAAGTTAGTCTGAAGTTGGCTCGCAGCCTGTGCAGTTTCAATACTCATGAACTATATCAGATAGAGTCACCCCGAGCGCGATTATATATCTCAGCCCGTTAATCAATCGTTTACTAGCGGTTTAGTTCGAGTGAAAAATTTGCAGTAGAAAATTTTTAGTGATCTATTGGAAACTTTTTATCGAGAACAGTGTGAAGTAGATTGTTTCTAAAAATAAAACAATTTCTGTATCTCATAAAATAGAGTTTAATCCATATTTCAACTTGTTTAGATTTTACCGAATAGGTTTAAGGCCTGGCTATGTCTTAATCAGCCAAAATTATCATTCATAATTAAGCACTTCTATAGCTAGCTCTACAAATTTGACAGTTTGTTAATTTTTACATTTTTACTACAGGCTCTGTGGTGTTTTTAAAAATATCCATTTATTTCATGTGATTAGAAATAGCTCCCATTTTGGTTAATTTGTTTTGATAAGTTTACGGAAGTGAGCGTATATGACAAAAAATGTGAGAAAGTGTGCTTTTATTTTGTTTTCAAAACAGGTAAAAAAGAAAGGGTTAGTTTGGTTGTTACCAAGTCTAAACATCGCAAAAACATTATTTAAAATAATAATTAATATCAACAAAGGGAAATTCGATGTTTGCTAAAAATAAAATTCTTAGCTCAATTCAAATGTCTTTTCTTGCTGCGGCAACGTTGTCTGGAACGGCATTAGCCGAGCAGAATGATAACGAAGCCAAGGAGCTTGAAAGAATTCAGATCACAGGTTCGCGTATTGCGCGGTATGAGCTTACTCAGCCTTCACCTACTATTACTTTAACAGGTGAGCAAATCGAACAAGCTGGTATACCTGATTTAGCACAGGTGCTTTCAGAGCTACCAGCAATTGGTGCGACAGGTACATTAAGAGCTAACACTGGTAGCAGTGAAAATGCGGGTTCAAGTACAATCGACTTACGCCGTTTAGGTACAGATAGAACACTGGTACTTGTAAATGGTAAGCGTCACGTTGCAGGTCAGCAAGGCTCGGCCGTAGTTGATTTATCTACAATCCCAACATCAATGATTAAACGTGTTGAGGTTATCACAGGTGGTGCTTCTGCGATTTACGGTTCTGATGCGGTATCTGGTGTAGTAAACATTATTACCAGAGATGACTTTGAAGGGCTTGAACTAAAAGTTGGCTATAGTGACTCACTGCACGGTATTGGTAATAAAAACAAGACATTTAGCTTAGTGGGCGGCGCATCTACAGCAGACGGTAGAGGTAACGCTACAGTATATATTACTAAGGATTCTGTTGCTGAAGTAATGGAGCGTGATATGCGCCATTATACTGAAAGTAGCATTGCTGATAATCCAGCAGATACTGGAGAAGATGATGGTATTCCTGATAAGGTGTGGGCACCAAATGTCCTATCAGAGTGGATCAGTCAGACTGCGGTTTTAGATTATAATAGAACGAATTACACTTTTGATAACGCAGGCAACGGTCAATTAATGCCTACGAGAGATTTGTCTAATTCGCAAGCTTTTGGTAGTTTTCCTGATGGCTGTGAGCTATGTTTTTCAACATCAAGATATGAAAACTTCCTTCCAGAGCGTGACAAGGTCACAGTAGGGTCGTTCTTTAACTACGAAATCAATGACAACGTTAAGTTTTACTCAGATGTAAAATACGTGCGCTCTGATATTACTCAGCAGGCTCAGCCAGCGTATCGTTTTGGTGATGGTGATACCGTTAACTTATTAGAAAACCCTTTTGTATCGCAAGAAACACTAGACTTCTTCAAGGCTAAAGCGGCGCAAAATGATAAGGTTAACCTAGAAGAAATAAGTATAAATAAGTTTTTCGACGAGATCGGTAACCGAGAAGCTAGAAATAAACGCGAAACATTTAGACTTGTTTCAGGTGTTAAAGGTGATTTTACCATCAGTGATACCCTGTTTGACTATGATGTCTATTACTCTTATGGGCGTACGGAAAATGACCGAATTCAAGCTAATGATCTAATTATAGGTAATTGGGTTGCGGCATTAGATGCAGTGATCAACCCCAAGACTGGCCAAGCAGACTGCCGCGCAAATGTACCATCTATGCAAGGTGACGACTATTCAAGCCCTGCAACCGTTGATGTGAAAAACTGTGTACCGTATAACCCATTTGGTTATGATCAAGTTTCTGATGAGGCGAAAGCTTGGGTGAGTGCTAACGTAACTCGCCAAGATACAATCAAACAAAGATACTTTGGCGGTTCATTATCATTTGATAGTGCTGAGTGGTTCGAGCTGCCTGGTGGTGCGATGGGAATGGCACTTGGCTATGAAAAACGATGGGAATCATCTGGTTCAGTTACCGACGAATTAACCAAATCAGGTGCATTGAATGAGGTTGCTACACCAGATACATATGGTGAATATGATGTGTCAGAGTGGTTTGTAGAAGTAAACCTACCAATTCTATCAGATGCTTTCTTAGCACATGATTTAAGTATTGACGGTGCGTTTAGACGAGCAGACTACTCGCATGCAGGTGAAGTTGATGCGTGGAAGGTTGGCTTTATGTGGTCACCTATTGAAGGGTATAGTCTTCGTGGTACCTACAGTGAAGCGGTACGAGCACCAAACGTAACCGAAGCATTCTCACCTCGTAGCCCTGATTTTGCTCGTGTTTGGGATCCATGTGATAAATCAAGACTGGGAAATAACCCGAATCGTGCAGCAAACTGTGCGGCACTTGGAATACCTGCGGATCATGTCGGTCAAGATAATGCCAGTAAACGGGTAATCCTTGGTGGAAATCCAAACTTGACAACGGAAGAATCTACTTCATTTACAGTCGGGTTTGTTGCAACAGCGTTTGAAGACTTTTCATTTAGTATCGATTACTACGATATTGAAATTGAAGATGCGATTCAGTCAATTAAACCTCAAGCAGTCGTGAATAACTGTGTTGATGGTCCAGCACTTGACCCTATTTACTGCTCGCAAATTACACGAAATCCAAACAACAACTCTGTTACGTTTGTTGAGTCTGGTTACCAGAATACCGCAAAACGCGTTTTATCGGGTGTAGAGGCTGACTTTAGCTATAATCTTGATCTTGCTGATTTCTCGCTTCCGGGTGAAACTAAGTTTAACCTATTTGTAAACCATGTGTTTGAGTATGATACTTACGCGTTCCAAAATAACCCTGATAAGCCAGATCGTCGAGATGGAGAGCTAGGTGATCCATCGTGGCAAGCAACCTTCAGAGCAACATATAGTCTCGATGATTTATCAGTGACTTGGAGCAGCCGCTTTATCGATAGATCTGCTATCATTGACTTGAAAGAAACGTATACGGTGGATGGTAAAAAAGAAGGCGATACGCCTGAAGATGCTGCTTACCCGTATGCACCAAGCACGGTATATCATGATTTATCAGCTCGTTACTTAGCAACAGACGATCTTTCCGTTGAGCTAGGTGTGCGTAACATTTTTGATAAACTTCTACCTGAGTATGTCGGTGGTTCTGGGGTGGACTCAGCAATTTATGACCCGTGGGGAAGAAGAGCATTTGTTAACTTAACTTACAATTTCTAAGTTGAAGCATTAACGAAAAAAGGCCACTTTGATGTGGCCTTATTTTTTCACTGAAAAGGGGTTACCTTTACTCAATCCCTTTTTTTGAATACAGCGTTACTTTATCTGAAAGCAGTGTAACTTTGATATGTTTATCGTCACTTCCCCAAATACAGTTAGTGTGAAGTGTTTTTTCTTCACAGTTATCTGCTGAACCGAGAATTTGCTCTAGTTCAGTTTTGTCCATACCAACTTCTAGTTTATTGTAGTTTTCAACGGTTACTTTAGAACAGCCTGTAAGGCCGAGTAATATCGATGCAAGTACTATTTTTTTCATTATGCTGCCCATCTAATGTTTATATTTTCTTATCTGGAAGATCACACCAAGTTTTGGGTGGTCTAAGTAATGTATATCTCCACTATACACCCGAGTATATTGAGACATTCTTGCGGTACGAGTATCTTGACCTTCTTCGTATCGTAAATCTAAGTTTGTTGTCACGTAAAGGTAATGCCTTACATGGATCTTGATTTGCCCTTCTAGTTGAAAATGCGCTTGAGGATTATGCGTTTCAACATCGAAAGGGCGAGTAAGGGCGGAAAAGCTATCGCCGCTTTGTGTGACAGTATAGCTCAACGGTGGCTTATGTTGCTTACCCGCGATGATTTCAATATTTGGTGCGCGTCGTTTGCTTTGTTCTGGAAAGCGCCACCCTGTATGTAATATGGGGTTTAACCCTTTGCGTTTCAGCTCATTAATCTTATTTGTAAAATTTAGCTGAGTTTTGTCGAGCAAATAGATAGCATTCATATACTCTTGTGGTTCAACACGGGGTGTAAGAGGTAACTCGTCAAACTTTGCAACATAGTCTACATCAGGGTTACAGATAGTAGAGTAGTTGCCCTGTGTAAGGGCCTTTATCAAGTTCGGTTCTATAAATTGCTCGCTGCCTTGTAAGCATAATTGATGACCGGTGTTATTAAACCCTTCAAGCAATAGCGGTTTAATATTTTTGCGTGGCAGAGGCGTAAGTTCAATACTAAAGTCCTCTTTCAGTGCGTTGGCTGATGCTTGCTCAAACGCGATTATTTCAACCTCAAACCAGCGTACAGCATGAGCATACTGGCTGCCAGCTAGCGCTGCCAATAGGCTTATGCTTTTTATTATTTTCATGCTACCGCCTTTTTCTCAAAGTCATCTATCATGGCTTTTATTAGCTTTAACCTTTCTTGGCCATTTTTTTCTTCAATCATAAACTTCAGTTTATTTGCACCTTCCATCCTATAGGTTGAAGGGCTACTTTGTATCAAGCCAATGATGAATGTTGGGTTAACTTTTGTATGACTACTAAACTCGAAGAAACCACCTTTAGGGTTTGCTTCAACTTTGTTGATGCCAAGTTGAGTTGCTTTTAGCTTAACAGATTGTACAGCAAATAAATTTTTCGCTGCATCCGGCAGTAAGCCAAATCGGTCTATTAGCTCTATTTGCAGCTCATCTAATTCTTGTAGAGATTTAGCACTGGCGATCCGCTTATACATGCTTAAACGAATATTAACATCATGAATATAGTCATTAGGAAGTAGGGCTGGGAACTTAAGGTCAACCTCACTTTGTTGTTGAAGTAAGTTATCAAGAGTTGGCTCTTTACCGTTTTTGAGGGCTTCAACGGCTTGTTCTAACATTTCCATGTAAAGTGTAAATCCAACGGTTTGGATCTGACCACTTTGATCATCACCCAATAGCTCACCTGCACCACGGATCTCTAAATCGTGGGTAGCGAGGGCAAAGCCAGCGCCAAGATCCTCTAACTGCTCTATCGCTTGCAAACGTTTAACTGCGTCTTTGGTCAACGCTTGAGCATTTTTTGTTAGTAGGTAGGCATAGGCTTGATGATGGCTTCGGCCAACTCGCCCACGTAGCTGGTGAAGCTGCGCTAAACCAAGCCTATCAGCTCTATCCATAATGATAGTATTAGCTGATGGTATATCTATGCCAGTTTCAATGATGGTGGTACAGACAAGGACATTGTACTTTTGATGATAAAACTCTCCCATCAGGTGTTCTAGTTCTTTTTCACGCATTTGCCCGTGTGCCGTTGTTACATTCGCTTCGGGAACTAGGGCTGAAATGTCAGCACTTATTTTATCGATAGTCTCTACATTGTTGTGTAAAAAGTACACTTGGCCACCGCGCTTGATTTCGCGTAATATTGCCTCGCGGATCAACTCGTCATTTCGTTCGCGGACAAAGGTTTTCACCGCTAACCGCTTTGCCGGTGGCGTAGCAATGATTGATAAATCTCGCATGCCACTCATGGCCATATTCAATGTACGTGGAATAGGGGTTGCTGTGAGCGTTAGAATATCAACATCGGCTCTGAGTTGTTTGATTTTTTCTTTTTGCCTGACCCCAAAACGGTGCTCTTCATCGACAATCAATAAGCCTAAATCAGCGAATTTTATATTTTCTTGAATAAGCTTATGCGTGCCAATAACAATGTCAATTTTGCCTTCTTCGAGCTTTTGCAGAGTCTCTTTTTGCTCTTTTGCTGAGTTAAATCGGGATAATACGCCCACTTCAACAGGTAAATCTGCAAATCTATCTTTGAAGTTCTCAAAATGTTGCTGAGCAAGCAAAGTGGTAGGGACTAAAACCGCGACTTGCTTGCTGTCATTAACCGCAACAAATGCAGCGCGCATCGCAACTTCCGTTTTACCAAAGCCAACATCACCACACACGAGCCTGTCCATTGCAAGACTTGACTGCATATCAGCCAATACCGCGGTGATGGCGTTGCGTTGGTCGTCGGTTTCTTCGAATGGAAAGCTGTCGGAAAAATCTCGGTAGGCGTTTGCATCAACCTTGAAAGCATAACCGGGTTTACTTTGACGTTTTGCGTAAATATCCAGAAGTTCAGCAGCCACGTCTCTCACTTTTTCAGCCGCTTTACGCTTTGCCTTTTCCCACGCGTCATTGCCAAGTTTGTGCAGTGGTGCTGAGGCCTCTTCACCACCAGAGTAGCGACTGAGCATGTGCAGTGATGACACTGGCACGTACAATTTTGCTTCATTGGCATAGGTGATTGTTACAAATTCAGTAGCAACACCGGCGGCATCTATTGTTTCTAGCCCTAAGTAGCGACCGACACCGTGGTCTAGATGTACAATCGGCTGGCCTGCTTTTAATTCAGCTAGGTTTCGGATCAGTGCATCTTGACCTTGTTCATATTTATGCTTTCGGCGGCGTTTTTGTGAAATTTTTACACCAAGCAGCTCTTGCTCGGTGATAATAGAAAGGGAGCGAGTCTCTTGCACTCTGACACTGGTCGCCAGTGGGGTGACGATAATGCCAACATCAGCATCACAGGCTATAAAATCCCCGATCCGCTTGAAGGGAGTTAGTTTTAGGCCTGTGGGCTTGAGTAGAGTTAATAACGACTCTCGTCGTCCTTCAGACTCCACGCTAAATAGCACTCTGGATTTTTGTTTCTTTTGTTGAGTGATGTAATCAAGCACTTTTTGATATGGATTACTCTGCTTGTGCTCAATACGGACATCATCTATCAACTCTGCATTGATGTTATGATGGCCAGCCTTTGTCCCGAGTTTTGCTTGACTTAGCTTTATTCTCGGAAATCGATTTATGCCTTCAAAGAGTGTTTCTATCGGTTGGTATAGCTTGGCAGGTGCCAACAGTGGACGAAGCGGATCTACTTTTCGGTTTTCATAACGTTTTGATACATCTTGCCAAAATGTGTGAGCCGCAGACTCAATATCCCCAAATGGCATAATGACGGCGTCGTTAGGTAAATAATCAAATATAGTAGCGAGTGAATCAAAAAACAGCGGCAAGTAGTATTCTATACCAGCAGGCCAGTTGCCCTTGCTAACCTGCATATAAATACTGTCTTTTTCACTGCTTGCACCAAAAGCTTCACGATAGCTGATCCTAAATCGCTCAATATCTTCGGCATTGGTTGGAAACTCGTGAGCTGGCAACAGATCTATCGCTTCGATTTCGTCATTTGAACGCTGACTTTCAATGTCAAAATGCCTGATTGAGTCAAGCTCGTCATCAAAAAAGTCTAATCGAAAAGGAAGAGGGCTACCCATAGGGTACAAATCTATAATCGAGCCGCGTACTGCAAACTCGCCATGCTCCATAACTTGTTGAACGTGTCGGTAACCTGCTTGTGTAAGCGTCTCACGGAGACTTTGGGCATCAACGGTATCTCCCTTTTTAACCTGCAAGCTCATACCATGAATAAAGCTCGGTGGCGCTGTGCGCAGCATAAGTGTTGACACAGGAATGATCAGCACTGACTGCTTCTCATGCTTTAACGTGTTTAGTGTTGCTAGGCGCTGCGAGATGATATCTTGATGCGGTGAAAAGTGGTCATAGGGCAGAGTTTCCCAGTCTGGAAACATCATCACTGGCGTGTCGTTTAACAGGTACGCCAGTTCATGCTCAAGACGAAGTGCAGAAGGAGTATCAGGAGTAATGAGCACCACGAGGTTATCGTGTTTTTGAATGCTTTCACTTAAACAGAGTGACAGGCTACTACCAACTAGGTTACCCCAAGTGATTTTGTCCTTATTAGATTTTACCCATGGTAAATTATTCCACTGCACGTTCGCCATTGACTACTCCTATTTATTAATCGCGATAGATTTTACAAAGATCTTGATAGTGATCGATTCGTCTGTCTCTTAAATACGGCCAGATCCGACGAACTGATTCACTACGAGCCAAATCTATGTCTACCACACAGACGGCTTCGTCTTGTTCCGAAGCATGTAATAGCATCTCACCTTGTGGACCTGCCACGAACGAGTTACCCCAGAATTGGATCCCTTCGCTTTGTCCTGAAGGATCCGCTTCGTGACCAACACGGTTAACACTAATCACCGGAACACCATTAGACACGGCGTGAGCGCGTTGAGCAATGATCCAGGCATCGCGTTGGCGTGTTTGCTCAGCTTTGTCGTCTCTTGGATCCCAGCCTATTGCTGTTGGGTAGATAAGAAACTCAGCTCCAGCCATCGCCATCAAACGTGCACCTTCAGGAAACCATTGATCCCAGCACACTAAGACGCCAAGTTTACCCACTGAAGTTTGGATCGGTGTAAAACCCATGTCGCCAGGCGTAAAGTAAAACTTTTCATAAAAGCCTGGGTCATCGGGAATGTGCATCTTACGGTATTTGCCAGCGATAGTACCATCAGACTCAAGTACAACCGCAGTATTGTGGTAAAGCCCTGTTGCACGTTTTTCAAATAACGAGGCAACAATAACTACATTCAACTCTTTGGCTAATGCACCTAAGGTCTCAGTGCTTGGACCTGGGATAGTTTCTGCCAAATCAAATAGATCGGTGTCTTCTGTTTGGCAAAAGTATAAGCTGCGATGTAGTTCTTGCAATACAATTAGTTTTGCGCCTTGCGCCGCTGCGGCTTTGATGCCATCACAAGTCTTAGCAAAGTTGCTTTTTAGAACAGCCGAGTTGCTATGCTGCACAACACCGACTTTTATGTTTTTTTCAGCCATGATACTTACCTTAAAAAACCTTTGGGTAACTGCATAGTAATACAATGCAAGCTACCGAATTGATGAATGATTGGTAAACAGTTTACGCCTATTACTGTTCTTTCAGGGTGGGCAAGGGAGATTTTACCCAGTGCTTCTTGGTCTTTTTCATCACCATAAATTGGCACTAAAACCGTTTTATTTAAAATAAGGTAATTTGCATAAGTGGCAGGTAATCGCTCCCCGTCACTATCATACTTAGCACTAGGCCACGGCAGGTCAATCAGCTTGTAGGGATTGCCGCATGGCGTACGAAACGAGCGTAACTGATGTTCCATTTTATTCAGCGCATCGTAGTGCTCATCACTTTTGTCGTCGCATTTTACGTACACTAAAGTGTTGTGTGGTGCAAAGCGCACTAGGGTATCGATATGGCTATCTGTATCATCTCCTGCTAGGTAGCCATGATCAAGCCACAAGAAAGACTCGACACCGAGCTCTTTTTGCAATACCAGCTCTAACTCGGTTTTACTTAAATGTGGGTTACGATTCGGATTCAACAAGCACTCAGATGTTGTCAGTAATACTTTATGCTCGTTTATTTCAATACCGCCGCCTTCAAGTACAATATCCACAGGTTCAAAGGTGCAGTTGGGGTTTAACACTTGTGTGGCAAGTTGTTTATTGATTTTGTTATCGAGTTCAGCGGCAAACTTATCACCCCAACCTGTAAACGTGAAGTCTTTTACACACAGTTCCATGGTGCTATTTTGTGTTGTTAGCGGGCCATGATCACGTGCCCAAGTGTCATTACAGGGCGTAACGACAAACTGGCATTGGGCTAAGTCAACATTGGCGTCTGCTAATAAACGTTCAATGTGTTTTCTTAGCGATTCATCATGCGCCACAATAACCACTTTTTGAACTTGAGTAATATGTTGGCAAAGTACGACATAGACAGGCTCTACATCGCTGAGAATATCTCTCCAGTCAGTTTGCGAATGCGGCCAAGTGAGCATCACTGCATCTTGTTCTGCCCATTCAGGGAGTAAAGTAAAACTCATTAAATCATCACCATAGAATAATAAGCCTATAGTTTATCATTAACCTCAGAGGTGTCAGTAAATTTTGACGCGTTTAATTGAGGTTGCTGAGTTTGATTGTGTGATTTTTACTCCTTTTGCTGTTTTTGTTTTAGTTGTCTGGTTTGTGCATGTAAACTGGCGCGAACCAATAATTCTTGATCAGCTTCTCTGATAGCGGTGAACACTAGGGTATACTTTGATTGTTGCTTGGCCAATACTTGGGAGTAGCAAAAAATAGCACTAGCTTCATTGCGTAAAAATACTTTCGTTCGCAGCGACTGACCTACTTCATACTCGTCTTCTAATGTAACCGTTAAGCCTCCACCACCATAGCTGTCACAGTATAAGCTGCTGTCGTCAGGCTCTTCAGTGGCAAGAATGTGGCTAATGATTAGGTCAATTTTGCGTGATTGTGCTTGTAAGTAGGCCGCGAGTTCATTAGCGGTATCGCCTAGGTTGCGTAGGGGCCTCAGGGCATTAAGGTCCAGTGCATTGATTTCATTGGCAAGCTTGAATAGTGGGGGAATGGCAGCCTCTAATTGATACTCATTTTCAGGTACCATATTATCGTCTACTGGGTATAGGTTTATTTGAACCTGCTCCGCTACTTGAAAGTACTGTTCAAATAATTCCTGCAAATTTGCTTTCATTTTAATCTCTTGGCACTACGGCACTTACTGCCTCTTTTACCTCTATAGTAACGGTTTAGTTTAGTGATAATCAAACTTTGAATTGCTCAAGTAATTGCTCTTGACCAGTAATTTTATCAACTTGTGACTGCATCGTTGAATCAACACTTCTCGCTTCACTGTATACTGACTCAGAAATTTCTTTTATTGATGCGCTACTATTATTAACGTTGCTTACAATGTCATTTTGCTCGTGTAGCATATCGGCAATACGAGAGTTAAGTTCAACAATATGGCGAATAGCACTTCTCATATCCTCTAGCGCGTGGCGAGTTTGCTCAGCTTTATCTACGGTTTTCTCTACATAATCTTGGCTTTGCTTCATAACGGTAACTGCGCTTTCAGATCCTGATTGCAGTTGGTTTATCATGCCTCTGATCTCGGTTGTGGCCTCTTGAGTGCGCTGAGCAAGCGAGCGTACCTCATCGGCAACAACCGCAAAGCCTCTACCTGACTCGCCAGCTCTTGCGGCTTCAATTGCTGCATTTAAGGCAAGTAGGTTAGTTTGCTCTGCAATACTGTTTATCACAGAAAGGATTTGTTCGATGGCAGTAGATGAACTTTCAAGCTCTGTGACAACATTCATAGCTGAGCTGATTTGATTCGATAATGCTCCAATAGTATTGGTAGTTTCGGCAACGATAGCCTCACCCTGAATAGCAACCTGATCGGTATCTTTTATCGCTTGTGCTGCCTCTTGGGCGCACTTAGTTACTTGATGCTCTGTTTCAGACATATGCGTCGTCGCGTTATTTAATACCCTTATCGTTTCTAATTGTGTTTCTATGGCTTGACGAGACTGAGCCGCGACGTGAGATGTGTGCTGAGCATCGCTGAGCACTTCATGCCCTGAGCGTTGAATATTTACAATAAGTGTTCTTAATGTGTTGGTGAAAGCGTTAAAGTTCGTTGCTAAGGCAGAAAACTCGGGTTCATGGTTTGTGTTTAGTCGTACCGTTAAATCGGCATTGCCTTTTGCAATGGCAGCCATTGCAGTGTTGATTTCATCAAGAGGTTTTAGTAGCCAATTTATAACGAGCGACAACAACAGTGTTGCCAGCACAACGGAAATAAACGCAAAAACGGCTGCATTTTTTCTTAGTTGCGAGAGAGCGGCAAATACAGTGTTTTCGTCTAGCATGACCCCTAAATACCAGTCTAGGTCTGTCACTTCTTTAAATAACAGCAATTTATCTTCGCCATCGACCTTAACGTATTGTAGCGACTCAGATGGTTTGATTTGGCCGAGGAATTCTGTTGAAGGCTTGCCATTTAGGTTGACATCGGGGTGTGAGATAGTTGAGCCATTTTTGCTCACCATAAACGCATACCCAGCATCAAGCAGGTTAAATGAGTTAATCATTTTGCCAAGTTTGGCTAAACTCACATCATAGAAAATAGCACCACTAAATTGACCTTGTTTGAAAACAGGCGCACCTATCGACACAACGATTTCATTGCTGACCGCATCGGCATAGGGGGAAGTAATGATGAGTTCACGTGCATTTTTTGCATCGGTATACCAAGGCCGTTTTCTCGGATCCCAATTAGCACCTGGGTTCCAGCCGGGGTCGCTGGCAACGTATCGACCCGTTTGTTCTTCACCATACCCGATAAGTAGAAAAGCATCGGTAAGCTGTGGTTGCGATAGTATGGGAAAAGAGTCCTCTAAAGTATTTGTTGCAGCGACTAGGTTGGTTGTGAGCGCAGCTAAGTCGGTTGCCCCTTTCATTTGTGCTGTGACGGTATTACCAATTCCTTGAATTATCTCATTGATACTCTGCGCTGTTTGGGTTTTTATCGCTGTACGTACAGACAGATACTGTATGACAGATAAAACGAGTAACGCGAACAAAAGTACAAACGCAGAGACGGATACAACTTTGTGTTTAAACTTCACAGCCATACTCCAACAGTATTTATACATTAAAGTTATGACAGATAATGAGAAAATGCCAAAACTTCTGCGCAACATTTGAAGGTATTTCGAATTATTGCGTTTTTATCAGCTATTTATTCATGGTGCATTTCCGATTCTTTAAGACTTACAAGAGTAGAAAGCATCATGTACAAAGCAGTATTGACAACAATTGTCTCGGCAACGATTCTCGCTGCGTGCGGTGGCGGCTCAGGTTCCGACTCAAACGACACCACCACTACGCAGCCAACCCAAAAAATCAATTAGCCTTTTAGGCGCATTGATATACAACAATAAAACAGGGCTTCATTTGAAGCCCTGTTTTATTGTTTAAGGGAGGTAAATACTTCAGTTGATATTACAGGCATGTACATGATTACTTCATCCTGAACTTTGATACTCACTAATTGCGCTTGAATGAAGAGTTTGACTCTATTTATGACCTTCGATGTTTATTGAATATCGCTCTATACCGCGTGATCTAATCCCTAAATATTCACCAACAGGAATACTTTTATTACGCATCTGATTTATTACTTCTCATGAAGCCTAAAAAGCGAGGCTATTTACCATGAAAGCAAGTGGCGCCTTTTTAACAATAAAGAAATTGGGTGTAATAGGGTGTAATTGACATTATCAAAACAATGCTATTTAATGGGAAAATCAAAATTCCTAATTTTTTATCAGCTAATTCATAAGGTTAATGCGGGTGCTTTTAATGTCATTGAATCTTGTTGATACGATATGCTCGCGCTACTTAGAATGAGGTTACTAAAAAGAATTATCGCACATGAAAGTTTATATGGTTTAACTGGCTTTAAATCATAATGCAAGTGTGCCGCCGTGTGTATTGTCATATAGTGTCCACACCTTCACGAAGCTTAGGAAAGCGAATATGAAAAAAAGCAACGAACCATCTCAAACTTGGGGTGAAAAGCAACAGCTCAGTTCTGTTGATCCAAGCTTAGAGCGACTATTTAACCAATCACTGCGTAGTCAACTTACCCGCCAATTAAAAGGCGATGCGTTTGCTAGCAGTAGTGTCTTGATAAAACACTGCTGTAGCGTAGTTGAAACTTTACTTGCAAAAACACAAACACATGATCAGCTGGTGGCGGTTTTTGCTGATTTTTCAGAGTCTCTACTAGAGCTTTATCAAGAACTTGCGCTTCCCGAAGAAGAAGTGACACATTCCTATGTCAATGCCACAGGATTAGTGATGGCTGTCAAAGATGCGGTGTCGACAGTCAACGATATTTATCGGGTCAAAGCGTTTATTCGTGGGCTTGATAAAGTGCTATCAAAGGTTGAAGGACAAAGCCAAGAGCCACTGCATCTGGTTTATCCTGCTTGTGGTCCATTTGCCCCCCTTGTTTTACCGCTTCTGTGTTATGTCAATGCACATAATCGTTATCAGCGCCCGTTAAAGATTACATTAATAGACATTCAGCCCGGTGCAAAAAAAGTGTTGGAGCGAACTGTAGAGAGTCTGGGTCTGGACACTGACAATATTGAGATACTCTGTATGGATGTAATGGAGTATAAACCAAGCGTGCCGATTGATATTTTAGTGATAGAGGCGATGCAGCATGGTTTGAGTAAAGAAGGACACATGAGTTTTATGCGCCACCTTGCAACGTTTCTAGCTGATGATGCTTACCTCTTGCCAAACGAAATAGTTGTAGAAGCGCTACTTACTGTGCCACAACGGGAATTTGTTGATCAATGGAGAGAGCAAGAGCGTAGTCACTCAAGTTTTATAAACGAACAGATCCGCGCTGAGCGACTCTCCCTTGGCACCATTTTTACACTGAATATTACCACCTTAAAGCAACTTGCCATTATGCCTTTGGGCGATGGTTTTGATTTGATTGAGGCAAATCAAGTGACCATTCCACATAATGTGGAAGATATGTCTAAGCGTATTTTATTGCTCAGCGCCAAGCTGTTTGTCGATGACGAAGAGGTGATTGATCAATACGACTCTGGGATCACGCACCCGTTAGCGGATATGTCGGTGTGTATTGATTTTAAACCCAAGGCGTCTGAACCAGACGATTTACTCGTTAAAGGGGGCGATAAGCTCAAGTTTTATTACAAGCTCTGTGGCATGCCTGGCTTTTTACCTACTTTGGCGTAAGGGATTAATATGGAAAAAGTGATTTTATTGGCCAGCTCACCAGCTGCAACTCCGGCAATTGAATGCTTAGCTCAGATGAATGCTCTTGCTGGTATATTAAGCGTGTACTGCCCTGAGTCAGTTGCTCAACAACATGCTGCGGCGGCGCAGCACTTTGATGTGCCACATGCCTATCATACAAATTTAGATGAAGATGTTTTGGCTTCTGCTCAGCAAACTTGGCAAGGGAGTCGATTCATTAGTTACCATTTACCCTATGAACCTCTATGTAAGTTGCAAAGCGCACAAAATATCGTGCAGGTTCAAATTGCAGAAAATAGCAATGCAACTGCTGAACATGCGGTGTTTCATAGTATTTATAGTCAGCAATCTAGCTGCGCGTTGATAGCGGTCTGTGTGAGAAAGCAAACCGTTTTATTGAGCCATGATGTCACGATAGACTGCCACGATACTGCGGGCACCTTACACAAAAAGCTAATCATGCAATTACCTAACCTGTTACAACAGCTGGTTAGTGATGTAGATAGTTTGGAGCAAACAGCGCTTTGCCGACCATTTACCCCGAAGAGTTTGCCCGCACTGAATGAGTCAGACTTGTTTGTGCATTTACAAACCGACAGTGCAGAGCAAATAGTGAGGTTAGTTCGTGCTGCAAACCCGTATTTTGGTGGCGCTCGGTTGCGCATTGGTCACGCGGTGTGTCAGTTATTACAAGTGACTATTAGCTCGCAGCCAACTTACGGCGTGAAAGCGGGCACCATTATTACTTTGTCAGTATCAGGCGGTCTGGTGCTGGCGTTAACTAACGAACAAGCGGTAAAAGTAGATGTGGTAAGCAGTAGCGAAGGGGTGTTTGATGGATACCGCTTTGCTATGCAGGCCAACTTACAAGCCGGAATGAATTTAAAATAAAAAAGAAGGAATAAAATAATGAGCGCAGATCCATCAATTGGCGATATCGAAATGGTAGGGTACAACTTTATACCTCGAGGGTATTTCGCTTGTACGGGTGGAGTTATAAGTATTAGTACTAACACGGCCTTATTCTCGCTATTGGGCACCATCTATGGTGGTGATGGCCGTGTAAGCTTTGGCTTGCCTGATTTTCGTGGCCGTGGTCCGATTGGAGATGGAGTCGGCCCTGGTTTACAACCCAAAATACAAGGCGGTTTATATGGTCTTGAATTTATTACTTTGGATCCCTCTCAGCTACCAGCACACAGCCATACAGCCACAGCACAAACGGAAGCGACAAGTGTTGCGCAGGGTTTTGTTGGTAACTTAACCGTAAATGCGAAAAGCGGTTTGGGTAATACCGACAATGCCGATGGGGCTTATTGGGCAACTGGTGAGCTTGTGGATGGTCGAGTAACAACGCCTATTACCAAGGCGTATTCGACCACATCGGATGTACAAATGGCTGGGAATGCGGTACAGATAAATGGCGGATTTAGTCAGATAGATACTACTGTTGATGTTAAAGTCGATGTAGGAAATACTGGCGCATCAGGGCGAATATACAATGTCCAACCAAGCACTGTTATTAAGTTTGTAATTTCCGAGGATGGCGTTTATCCATCACGAAGCTAGTGGTTTTTAGGGCGCTTAGCTCTGAGCGTGAGCGCCTTCATTATTTTTGAGGAATTAGTTATGTATAGCGGCCAAATTAAGGTGGGCTTTCGCCAATCTGCCTTGAAAGGGTATATGCAGTGTTATGGAGATTATCAATGAGCATTGTTAGAATGCTAAATACGCTAGCCATTTTGCTTATTACATCAACGTCTTTTGCCATTAGTGCAAATACAGAACAAACAATCAGCTTCGCTGACATTGGAGGCGTCGATTCTGGCGGTACAGGGTTTAGAACCGTAACTAACCATAGCGGCTATTTGATATCAAATAATTTAGCAGATCCAGGTGATGACACTATTAGCCCGGTGAGTGGAGGCTCGCCACAAACTTTTATACTTAAAGCCAATGGAAGCAATGTAACACACTTTGACGTCACTGATATTAAAATACATGCTTATGGTTCAACACAAGTCAAACTGACTACAGCTACTCAAGTCGTTTTTAAAAATGCCAATGGTGATACACTTTTAAATTCAACATTTAAACTGACAGAGCTGACTGAACTTTCAAACAGTACTTCGGCTGGTTTAGCTGACCTTTTTGGTTCTTTCTCTCCAGTTGCGGGCGTCTCTTCTATTGAATTTACAGTACATGAAAACGCGGGTGGAGAAGGTATTCGTAACGTCTCATTCCTTAGTTTGGTTGTTGACAATGTCAATGCGCAACCCGACACTGACACCACGCCCCCTGTTGTTTCTTCTATTAACCTAAAAGACAGTCCAAGTGCTGGGGACTCATCTGTTACTTACACCGTGACTTTTGATGAGTCAGCTTCAAATGTCTCAATTGATGACTTTACAGTAACCACCGTATCGGGAAACGCTAGAGGGTTTGTGAACAGTGTGTCGGGCTCTTCTGGCAGCACGATTGATGTCACAGTGGGCAATATCAGCGGTGCAGGCACTTTAAGGCTGGACTTAAACAGTAATACTAACATTGTTGATGGCGATGGTAATGGTAATAACAATAACGGTTATGTAACGAGCTTTACTGGTGCGGTGCATACGGTAGATAGAGCTGCTCCAAACCTAGATAGTGCGCAGTCAAGTCCTCAGGATGGCGCAACCAGTATTTCACGTAGCGCAGATATCACGGTAGCATTTAGCGAAAATATCAAGCTTGGCGCGGGTAATATCACCTTATATAACGTTAGCGCAGCCAGCTCAGAAATCTTTTCTGTTACCACAAATTCGGATGGCACAACCACCACTCCTGGCGCAGGCAAGGTGAGTATCAGTGGCAGTAAATTGTATATTAATCCAGCAAGCGATCTTGCCTATAGCACAAATTACGCGGTTAAAATTGATAGCGGTGCCATATTAGACAGCTATAACAATGCCTTTGCGGGCATCAGCGATAACACCACTCTGAACTTTACCACCGAAGCGGCACCTAATGCAGCGCCGACAGTATCTGGCTCGCCGTCAGATATTAGTGTGTTAGAAGATACTGCAAGTAACGTTACTCTATCTGCAGTGCAATTTGCGGATGTCGATAACGATGCCCTCACGGTAACCTTAACGGTCAATAACGGCACATTTGAAAGCTTATCGAGCGCTGGTACGTTAACTAGTCGCGCACTTTCGAGTGATAAAAAAGTGATCACCCTTGCTGGCAGTGCTGCGAATATTAACGCCTTTTTAGATACCGCAAGCAATATCACTTATAAATCAGCAACTGATGCCAGTGGTGACAACCAAGCACTGATCACCATCACCGCCAACGATGGCACTAATAACTTGGCGAGCAACCCAACGGTAAACATTGATATTACCGAAGTGAATGATGCACCAACGCTGAGCTTGGGTAGCAATATTTCAATTGGCGGAGACGCAGCAGCGGGTAATCAACAAGTGGTTGCTAACTTTGCGTCAATGAGCAGTGATGGTGACGCGAACGCAGTACAATCGGTCACTAGTTACTTGGTGAGTGAACAAAGTGATGCGAATAATGTGGTCACCAATGTAGCAATTAACACAAGTGGTCAGTTATCTTACACGCCAGCATTGAATGTGAATGGCACTGCAACTATCGCGGTGCAAGTACAAGATAATGGCGGTACGGCCAACGGTGGGGTGGATACCTCTGCTGAAAAAACCTTTACCATCACGGTTGATACAATTAAGCCGACGGTAAGCTCGGTTACTACGTCCACGAGTGCAAGCTATAAAGAAAATGACATCATTGATTTTGTGGTTAATGTATCGGAAGCATTGGATGTAACCACAACCTCTGGCACTCCACGTATCGCCCTAAAAGTAGGGAGCACAACGCGCTATGCAAGTTACCATAATAGTAACGGCAGCAAAACCGCGCTGACTTTTAGATACACAGTACAGGCTGGCGATAATGATACAGATGGTCTAGAGCTGGGCAGTATGGTAGATACCAATGGTGGCACAATCCAAGATTCGTCGGGCAATAGTTTAAATGTATCGCTGGCCAATGTGGCTGATTTAACGGGTATACGTGTTGATACTACACAACCTAAAGTGTCTTCACTGATGCCACCGAGCAATAAAACCTATACAGCGGGTGAAACGCTTGATTTTACCGCGACGTTATCCGAGTCGGTGACGCTAAATACTTCCGCAGGTAAGCCTCAACTTAATCTGACCATTGGTAGCAAAGCGGTTGCACTTGATACCAGCACAACCACATCGCCTACTAGCCAATTACAATTCTCTTATACTGTGGTGCAAGGCGATGAAGATTTAGATGGAATCAGTATCACCAGTTTTGCGCTGAACAACGCAACTCTGAACGATACGGCAGGCAATACCTTTGATACCACGCTAAGTAGCGTTAATACTGACAACGTACTGGTTGATACCATTGCCCCTACGGTTTCGAGTGTTTCTTCCTCAAAAGCTGATGGTACTTATAAAGTGGGTGATGAAATTGCGATTCAGGTGACGTTTTCTGAAAATATCACTGTAACAGGCGCACCCACTTTAACGCTTGAAACCGGTGATGTTGATAGAGTTGTACACTTCACGTCGGTATCTGATTCTGTTGTAACCTTTAACTACACCGTGAAAACGGGTGATGTTAGCAGTGACCTTGATTATATTTCAACGACTGCGCTGAGTTTGAACGGTGGCACAATTAAAGATGCGGCGGGCAATGATGCAACATTAACGCTGGCAACACCAAGTGCGGCCAACTCGCTTGCTGCCAGCAAGGCGTTAGTTATTGATGGTGTGGCACCTGCTATTGACACTGCTGGCTCCTCAACTGCCAATGGTGGTTTTGGTGTTTCAGCAACTGGTGACTTAACGCTGAAGTTCACAGAAGCGATGCAACTTGGCACTAGCGGCACTATCACGTTGGTAGATAGTAACGGCAATGTAATTGAAACCTTTGCAGTTGACAGTCCTAAGATCAGCTTATCAGGTGATACCTTAACGATTAACCCAAGTGCTGATCTGTCAGCAGGGTTGCGCTATGCCATCCGTATGGATGCGGGCTTTTTAACCGATAATGGCGGTAATGCCTTTGCAGGTTTCAGTAATAATACCGGCTTTGCCTTTACGGTTGCGCCGAATGTAGAGTTGAGTGTTGATAATACAACAGTCAATGAAAAAGGCGGCATTGCAACGTTAACGCTTTCTTTGAAAGATTCAGCTGGTAACGCGGTAACAGCAACCAATGCGGTAACGGTCAGTATCAATGTAACAGGCACGGCTACAGGCTCAGGTACTGATTACAGTCTCTCTGACAATATCAGCAGCAGTGTGGCAATTGCCGCAGGCAGCGCCTCTAAAACATTTAAAGTAACTGCGGTGGATGACAGTGTTGTTGATGATAACGAAACTGTGATCATCGACATTGCAGCAATCACAACAAATAATGCTGTTGAGTCTGGCACACAAACGGTGACTATTACGTTGGATGAAAACGATGCGCCAGTCTTTGCTGACCTTGATGGTACTCCTACATTTACTGAAAATGGCTCAGCAGTGATCTTAGATGCTAATGTATCGGTATCGGATACGGAGCTTGATGCTCTGAGCAGTAACAGTGGTAATTATGATGGTGCAAGCCTGATTATCACACGAAGCGGTGCGGCCAATGCCAGCGATGTTTTTGCCAACACAGGTGCGTTAAGCGCATTAGTGCAAGGCCAGAATATTGAGTACAGTAATGTTGCTGTAGGTACGGTTACCACTAACAGCGCTGGTACCTTGAAGTTGACCTTTAACAGCAGCGCCACAACGTCCATTGTTGCAGGTGTATTGCAAAGTATTACTTACTCAAATAGCTCTGAAGCGCCAGATACATCAGTCACACTTGTGTGGGCATTTAACGATGGTATTGCAACTAGTGCGGGTACAAATCAAACGGTTGTTAGCATTACGGAAGTGAACGATGCACCAACATTAGATGATATCAAAACGCCTGTATTTACATCAATTATTGAAGACGTATCAGATGCCAATAACGTTGGTGTTGATATTGCTACGCTAGTGGTTGATAACTCAATCGGTGATGTTGATGGCAGTGCCGTTGAAGCCATTGCCGTTACCACAGTCGATAATACCAATGGTAAATGGCAATATACTACGGATAACGGTAGCTCTTGGGATGATTTCAGTGTGACATCAGACCAAATTGTTGACCTAACAGCCGTAGCTCGCTTGCTAGATGGGTCGCTCAGTGGCGCAAATACACATAAAGTACGCTTTGTTCCAAATGCAAACTACAACGGTACATCAAGAATGACTTTTGTTGCGTGGGATAAATCGGCGGGTACAGCTAGTGGCACGTTTGATGCTACATCTAAAGGTGGTACTTCCGCATTCTCAAATACCTCGGATACAGCAACAATCACTATCACATCTGTCAATGATGCACCAAAGCAGTTACGCAACTCTGGCTTGAGCATAAGCGAAGGTAGCAAAGGCTTTATCCTAAAAGATAGATTCATGGCTGAGGATGTAGATGATGATAGCGAAAGTTTGACTTATACAGTGACTACATTACCGTCACATGGCGATTTGTATATCGATGCAAATAAAGATAAGAATCCAATTGACAGCGAAAAACTGTCGCTCAACACAACCTTCACGCAAAAAAATGTCAACGACAAGATGCTAATTTATGTGCATGATGGCAGTGAAACCACATCAGATAGCTTTGTATTCTCGCTTGCTGATGGTGGTGAGGACAATGCGGCACCAGTGACTGGGCAAACCTTCAATTTTACCGTGTATCCAGTTAATGATGCTGTGTCTGTAACGACACCGCCTGCCAATGTTTCTGTAACAGAAGATGCGAGCTCGAGCTTGGATTTATCGGCTATAACGATTATTGACCCAGATAGCGCGAGCGTGACATTGACGATTAAAGTGGATAAGGGGTCATTTGATACACCTGCTGATGGTTCGGCGGTTGGTGTAACTGCTACCTTATCATCAGATGGGAAAACCATTACTTTAACAGGGGCACCGAGTGCGATTGATACCTACCTCAATACGGTTTCAAATCTTACATACACAGGTGAGGCTAATAGCCAAGGTAATGATCAAGCACTGATCACTATCAGCGGCAGTGATGGCAGTAGTTCAGGGCAGCTGGCAACAGTGAATATTGATATTACCGATGTCAACGACGCACCTGTTATCAATAACCTTAATGGTGATCAGTTTGATTACAATGCCTCAGCGCAAAACTTTGTGATTGTTAATCAAAACAGTGCAGTTACTGTTACTGACATTGATACTGACACCTTCAATGGTGGGATGTTAACTGTGTCGATTGCCAGTGGTGCACAAACTGCGGAAGACGTCTTAGCAATTGATGACAGTAGTACTGAAATCTCGCTTAACAATGGCCAAGTTGAATACAACCAAACAAGTGTGGGTAGCTACACAGGCGGTAGTAACGGCAGCGCGCTGACTATTACGTTTAACAACAGTGCGACCAATGCGATTGTCGCAACTGTGATTAACGCAATAGAGTATGATAACAGCCAAAACTCAGCAGGTACGGCGGGCGAACGTGTTGTGCGTTTTGTCCTAACTGACGGTGAAGGTGGTACTTCTGCTCACGCTGATGTGACGATTAATGTATCAGTGAACACTGCGCCTACTTTGGCTTTAGCAGATTCTGTAGAATACACAGAAAATGCTGCGGCGACAGTACTTGACTCTCAAGCAACTGCGGATGACGCAGATGGAGACAATAGCTGGCAAGGCAATGGGGCTAAACTAGTTGCCTCAGTGACAACTAATGGATTGGCGCAAGATAGCTTAAGTATTGCCACAGGTGGCGACTTTAGCATCAGCAATGGCAACATTAGTTACCAAAGTACAATCATCGGCGCTATTGAAGAGACAAGTGGCACCGAGAATGACGGTGTGGTGACTGCGAGTGATAAGTTAACTGTGCACTTAAGCGCAGCGAATAATGCTATCGTACAATCGCTCGTTAGAGCGCTTCGCTATGAGAACACATCAGAGAATCCTTCCACATTGAACAGAAGTGTTACCGTGGAACTGACTGATGCACTCGCAGGTACTGTTTCTGATTCAATCATTATTGTCATTAAGGCGGTGAACGACGCACCGACGATTACAGGCACCCCAGTGACGACGGTTGCGCAAGGGGCTGCATATTCCTTTACTCCTATCGGACAAGATGTTGACTCAACTCAGCTTACTTATTCTGTTAAGCAAAACCCGCAGTGGTTAACTATTGATGAGAACACCGGTAAACTAAGTGGTACGCCAAGTAATGCTGACGTTGGCAATAACGAAGGGATTGTTATTACTGTTTCAGACGGTGAGTTAAGTACAAACTTGGCAGCATTCAATTTGACGGTAACAAATGTCAACGATGCGCCAACAATTACCGGTTCACCAAAAGTACAAGTAAATGAGGGGCAGTTATATAGCTTTACTCCTGAAGCGGTAGATATTGACGGTGACAAGCTGACATTCACCATTACCAATAAACCAAGCTGGCTTACTATTGATAGTGATACAGGTACATTGTCTGGTACACCTGGTCAAAGCAATGTAGGCACGACCGGTGAGATGGTGATGACGGTGTCTGATGGTACATTACAAGCAAGCCTTGAAGCCTTCTCTGTGACTGTGATTAATGTGAATGATGCACCTTCGATTTCAGGTCAGCCTGCACGTTCAGTAGTTGAAGGAGACCGTTATAGCTTCACACCAAGCGCATCAGATATTGATAGCCAGAACTTAACGTTCAGTATTACTAACAGACCGTCATGGGCATCATTTAATCCGCAAACTGGTGAGCTATCAGGCACGCCTACGGGTAGTGATGTTGGTGTGACAGCTAATGTGTTGATCAGTGTATCAGATGGGGCACTGTCAGATTCATTGGCGCCATTTAACCTCACAGTGACTGTACGAAATACAGCGCCAATTGCAGATGACCAAGCAGTACAGGTTAATGAAGACAGCCGTGTGAATATTGTCGCCAAGGCAAGTGATGCACAAAACGATAGTTTGACATTAACGGCGCAAACGCAGCCTCAAAATGGTGTATTAAGCGCAGTTGAAAATGGCTGGATTTATATTCCTAATGCCAACTTCAATGGTCAAGATAGTTTTACATACGTAGCCCGTGATGAAGCGCTTACGTCCAATGTTGCAACGGTCACAATTACAGTTAACCCTGTGAATGACGCACCGACTGCACAAGACGATAGTTTAACACTCAACAAAACGGCTAATGATAACTATACCATTGCGGTATTAGGCAATGACGCCGATATTGATGGTGATGTACTGAAAGTTGAAGGAGTGACAGCAAGTATTGGTGCCGCAACGGTAAGCGGTGCAACAATAAGTTATCAAGCACCTGACGATTTTACAGGCTCAGTGTCACTGTCATATTCGGTAACCGATGGCAATAAGGGTCGCGCGAGTGCGAAAGTTAACTTGGTGATAGAGGGCAATGATAATACTCAAGCACCAACCCTTACAGTACCGGCGGATCTGACGGTAGATGCCACAGCACTTTACACCAAGGTAAACCTAGGTGTTGCCTCAGCAAAAGATGCACAGGGTAATGTACTGCCAGTAGCTTTAGTTGACTCAAAAATGGTATTTGCTCCGGGTAAACATGATGTCTATTGGCGTACTGTGGATAGCTCTGGACTTGAGTCTATTGAACTTCAAAGGCTGAATGTAAACCCGCTTATCTCTTTGAGTAAGGATCAAATTGTATCTGAAGGTTCAACGGTGACTGTACAGGTACTGCTAAACGGAACTTCACCGACTTATCCACTAGAAATTGGTTATACCATTGGTGGTACTGCATCTTTTGATGACCATACTGCACGAAGTGGAACAGTCGTTATAGATAAGGGAACACAGGCGGAAATCAGTTTTGATGTGGCAGCCGATGGTGCATCAGAGCAAGACGAGACGGTAACGGTTAGCTTGTCATCTGCATTGAACTTGGGCAATAAACATCAAACTACGATTACTATTCGTGAAAGTAATGTGGCACCAACGTTAGATCTCAACGTTTGGCAACAAAACGAAACGAGAATCAAGGTAAGTCAAGCTGGTGGACTTGTAACCATTAAAGCAGCGGCCAAAGATGCTAATAAAACCGATACATTAACGGTAAGTTGGTCATCAGATTTAAGTAACCTCAGTACCGAACCTACGCAATTTGTGTTTGATCCAACCGCTACAACGCTTGGGGTACACGCGGTGAAATCAATGGTAACTGACAATGGTTCACCTAGCTTAAATACCTCTGAGACAGTCTATGTTGAAGTTGTCGAGCAGTTAGCTGCTTTGAATGATACGGACACAGATGGTGATCTTATCCCGGATAGCGAAGAGGGTTACCAAGATAGTGATGGTGACGGTATTGCCGATTATCTTGATGCGATTAACGAGTGTAATGTCGTACCTGCACAAGTTAATAATCAAACTGCGTTCTTAGCTGAAGGTGATCCTGGTGTTTGTTTACGTCGTGGAGCGGTTTCGGTACTAAGCAGCAGCGGTGGCTTGCAGGTTGAATCTGGATCGCAAACCGGTCTTGTAAATGATACACAAGCGACTAACGTAGGTGGTATTTATGACTACATCGCTTATGGATTACCTGAGCAAGGTCAAAACTATAGCTTGGTGCTACCGCAGCAGTTACCAATTCCAGCAAATGCAGTTTACCGTAAGTTTACCCAAGCCAAAGGCTGGAGCGACTTTGTTGAAGACGAAAACAACCAAGTGTTCAGCTCTGCTGGTGCTATCGGTTACTGTCCTCCACCGGGAGCTACGCAGTGGCAACCGGGTCTAACAGAAGGTCATTGGTGTGTTCAGATTGTCGTACAAGATGGCGGACCAAATGACGCAGATGGAGAAGCTAATGGTACCGTGGTGGATCCAAGTGGTGTTGCGGTTTACCACAGTGATAATGCTAAGCCAGTAGCTAATGCAGACAACGCAAGCTTACCTTGGAATAGCAGCATTGAAATTGATGTGTTAGCGAATGATAGTGATGCTGATAACGATAGTTTATCTCTGTCTCAAGCTTCTGCTCAGTTTGGTGAAGTGACAATTACAGCACAGCAAACACTGATGTATGTTGCAGCAGAGCAGTTTGTTGGCACAGATGTAATTACTTATAGTATTACCGACGGCCAAGGCGGTACTGCGCATAGTCAGGTAGTGGTGGAAGTAATGGGTAACCGAGCGCCTGTTGTACAGGGTGAGCTAGTGACAGCCATGCACCACAAAGCGACAGTGATTGATGTATTGGCAAATGACAGCGACCCAGATGGTGATAGCTTGACCGTTAGCTCAGCTTCAGCGACTAATGGTAAAGTAACAATTATATCGGGTGAGAAGCTCAGCTACTTGTCTAACCTTGGGTTTGCTGGGGTTGATACAGTTAAGTATGTAGTGAGCGATTCGCAAGGAGCAAGTAGCAACGGTACGGTGCAAATTCAGGTAATTGCTAATCGTCTACCAATTGCAAAACCAGACTTAGCTCAGGTTAATGCTGGTGCTAGCATTAACATTGATGTGCTAGCAAATGACAGTGATGCTGATGGAGACACGCTAACGATTATCGAAGCGTCAGCGGCTCAAGGTACGGTCAGCATTTCTCAAGATGGGGTGTTAACCTATATTGCAAAAGCTGGATTTGTTGGTGTTGACACTATTACATACATGCTTAGTGATGGTTATGGTAACGCTGTTGCTGGTACCGTTAGTGTGACTGTAAAAGCTTCGGACACCAATAATGTTAAAGTGCAAAACAAATCGTCTGGTGCGGTATCGATATGGATATATTTGATCATGCTACTGGCGGTATATAGAAAGCGCTCAACAAACCGCTTTCAAAAGTGGTGAGTAAGACAGTGCGACAAGTAGCTTGAACGGTTAATCGAACAACGTTACTTTCACTGCTAAAAGGCTGCAACTAAGGTTGCAGCCTTTTTTATTGGTGGCGGATCACCATCATCCATTATCTAAAGAGCTTGGGCTTGCGTGTAGTGTGATGACTTTTTAATAAGTAATACCAATTTGCTTAATTAACCCGAGAT
>NZ_RCSQ01000004.1:0-20242 GCF_004103255.1 Pseudoalteromonas sp. PS5 | reverse complement strand
AACATCGCGAGGTAAACTCGCGCTCACCACAATATCGCCAAAGTGTTGTATTGTTAGGAGGAGGTTTACCCGCGAATATTACTCTGAGTACTAGAGCGTACAATTGGCTACACTAAGAGAAAACAACCGTTTTATCTCCATTAATGAAGAGCTTGTGTTCACAAGCTAATTGCAAGGCATTGCAGAACACCGTTTTTTCTATATCTCTACCAATTTTAGCCATTTCTTCTGCGCTATGTGCATGACTTACTTGTGTAACATTCTGTGCAATGATAGGTCCTTCATCTAGCTCATCATTGACGAAGTGTGCAGTTGCGCCAATGATTTTCACACCACGTTTAAACGCTTGATGGTATGGCTTTGCGCCAATAAAAGCTGGCAGTGTCGAGTGATGGATGTTGATAATTCTACCATCAAAGCGAGAGACAAACTCAGGAGTAAGAATGCGCATATATTTAGCTAGACCAACTATATCAGGGTTATATTGCTCTATCAGATCTGCCATGGCTGCGTCGTGTTCTGCTCTGCTTAAGCCTTCATGAGAAACTAAATGGAAGGGAATACCAAAACTACTTACCAGCGGTTTTAAAGTATCGTAGTTTGCTATCACAGCTTGTACTTCGATATTAAATGCCTGTTCATACTGTTTTAGTAAAACTCCTCCTAGGCAATGAGCTTCTTTTGTAGCTAATAGGACTACTTTAGTGCGCTCTTGAGCATGGAGGTTCAGCTTTGCCCCTTTTGGTAGAGTTTGTTGAAGCTGTGTTAAAAAGTCACGACTTGGGCTACCGCTGAGTTCTGTTCGCATAAAGAACCTTTGGCCTTCTTTATCGACAAATTCATTATTGCGCGTAATATTAAAACCATGTTCATGGCATAGGCTAGTTATTTTAGCGATCAGCCCTATATCATCCTTACACTCAGTGGTTAGTATATAACTCATTTCCTCATTCCTATTTGTGTAAACGAGCCTTCAGAATACTTGGAATAACGTTTGAGATAAATCTTTTGTAATAAAAAATACCGCTATTGCTATCGTATTCAATCTTGGCTCATTCACTAACGACCGTGATTGAGCAGTGCTTTTAACTTTGCAGGTTTTACAGGCTTTGACAGATAGTGAATATGGTTACTCTTTGCTATCACTTTTACTTCCTCATCTCTGACGGCTGTGATTAAAATAGCTGGTATTGTTGTTTTCCATATTGTGCGTAGGTTTTTAATCAAAGAGATACCATCATGATGATCGTTGAGCTGGTAATCCATTAAGATAATATCTGGTGCTGCATTAGACTTCGCATATGCGAGGGCTTCTTCAGCTTTGGAAAAGAGCAGGTAGTGACAAGACCATTTATCTAAAAGGCTGGACATCGCCTCTAGGTTTTTTGGGTCGTCATCTACAGCAATTATATTGAGCTGTGTTTTACTCATCGGTTTTTGATTAATGTCTTCTTTTATTTGTAACAGCTCGGCATTACCATAAGGAATATCAATACTGAATCGACTACCGTGATTTACCATTGAGTTTACGGAAATGGTAATTGATAACAGATCACATAAACGTTTCACTACACCGAGGCCAAGCCCCACACCTTTGTTATCGCCTGATTGGATACGATAAAAATCATTAAAAATTTTATTTTGTTCATGCTCAGATATACCCGGGCCTGTGTCCCAGACCTCGAGTCTGAGACTATGCTTTCGGCAGCGACATGCAATTAGCACTTTACCGCTTTCTGTATACTTCACAGCGTTAGACACTAAATTTTGAATAATACGGCGTAAATACGTTGTATCGCTGTGCACTACACTATGAGAGCTTCTGACTTTCAGCACCAAACCTTTTTCTTTAGAAATGATGGCATACTCATTAGCCAGTGGCAGTAAAATATCATCAATATTAAAGTGTCTTGGAGTGGGTTTCATGGCCCCTTGCTCTAATTTTGCGATATCTAGTAAAGCGCTCATGAGATGAACAGTGGAGTCTAGGCTATCTGTTAGCTTTTCGAAGTTACTTTGATCTTTGTTGTTGAGGTTATAGGTATCTATTGCAGCTAAATATAAGCGAGCAGCATTGAGAGGCTGTAAAATATCATGACTTGCCAGTGCCAAAAATCGGGTTTTACTCTCGTTAGCTTGCTCTGCTTCTTTCTTAGCTGCCATCAATGCTTGTTCGGTTTTTTGCCTACTCGCGATTTCAGCTTTAAGATCTAGGTTGATGGCGCGGATTTCCTGAGTGCGAGCTTCAATCCGGTTCTCCAGATCCATATTGATTTCTTCAAGTGCATTTTGTGTTGCTATATGAGTGGTAATATCTGAAAAGCTGGTTACAAAGCCACCCTCAGGGAGAGGGTTGCCTGTCATCTCAAATACCTCGCCATTACGACGATGACGAATAAAGTGATGAGGCGTACCATTTTTAAGGTGCTGAACTCGCTTATCTACATGTTTGTCAATTTCGCCGGGACCGCACTCTCCACGCTCTGCATTAAAGCGGATCACTTGTTCAATGGGTTGTCCCACTTCTAAAAATCCATCAGGATAGGCAAACATTTCGTTATAGCGTTTATTCCATGCGACTAATTTTAGATCTTTATCGACGACAGAAATACCATGACTTAAATTTTCTAGCGAGGTGAAAAGTAGGTTTTGGTTAAACTGAAGCGCTTGCGTCGTTTCATCAAAAAAGTTGACGACTTCTTCGAAAGCCATTTGTCTACCAGATGATACTGTTCTGATCAGTGCTTGTGCGGATGAGGCACCTAATACACCAGTAAGTGCCCGTTCACAAAATGAGATAAACTCAGGGTTAGGATAGGCATCATTATCTTCGAGAATGTTATTTTGTGCATAATGCCCTAACAACTGTTGGCTGCGTTGTACCCCTAAAAATGTTTGTAGTAATACTTTGAAATCATACACAGTGGCACGAACTTGCTTATTTACTCTTTTCGCAAGTCTTGTTTGATCTTTTGGGTTTACAAAAGCAGCAGCTTGGATGCGGTCGACAAGGCGCTCTTGTGCACCAATAGAAAAACTGATGTAACAGCTGATATTGGCTAAAAGCGCAAGTAGTGTACCTCTGGTAATAATTGTTTGGCGCGTCTCATAGTCGAGAATGTTGCCAGCTTCGAGGATGGGGAACATCAAAAATAACATCCAGCAAATGAAACCCGCTATCAGTCCTGCATATACTCCGTACGCATGGCCTTTGCGCCAGTAGAGTCCACCAATGATGGCTGGCAGTAATTGAGTAACTAATGAAAAGGCAACTAACCCCATATTCGCGAGGGCTTCCCCATGACCAAACCATTGTTGATACATATAAGACAGCAGCAAAATTGCAGCAATAACAAATCGACGTACCAAAAGTATTTGTGTTTTGAAGCTGCTATTTAAAATATTCTTTTTGAATTTTCGCTTAAACAGTAAAGGTAGTATTACGTCATTTGATAGCATCGTACTGAGAGTAAGCGTTGCGACGACAATCATTGCTGTCGCAGCAGATAAGCCACCGATGAACACAAAGGTCGCTAAAACTGGGTGATCCAACATAATGGGCAGTGCAAGCACAAAGCTATCGGGTGCTGCACCTGCACCTATTTGAGGGTGTATAGCTGCTGTTGCAATAGGGATTATCATAGCGGCAATTAACAATAGGTACAGAGGAAAAGCCCAGCGTGCTGTCTTTAGGTGTGAAGTATTATGATTATCCACAACGACAACGTGAAACTGTCTTGGCAAGCATACGATGGCTGCTGCGGCCATCAAGGTCTGACCAACGAAATTAAAATTGAAAAAGTCAAATGACTGCCAATGCTCACTTAAGTTTGCAGTTAAGCTAGGGGCTTGAGTAAGTGACTGCCATGCCAAAACAGCGACCATACCAAGTGCGAGCAGTTTGACTATAGATTCGAATGCGACAGCTAACATTAGGCCTGAACGGTATTCTGTGACATCAACTTTTCGAGTGCCGAAAAAAATAGCAAATATAGCCATAATTAGCGTAACAGCCAATGCCAATGCCGTACCTGATACCTGCCCGTCTCTTTGCAACAGTAAAAAGCTACTACTCAATGCCTTTAGCTGTAAAGCAATGTACGGTATCGTTGCAAGTAACGCTATCATGGTAACCATCACCGCTGTTGTTTGGCGTTTGCCATATCTAGCGGAGATAAAGTCCGCAATGGTGGTGATGTTTTGTTTTTTACTGACTAGGATCAGTTTACGTAGAAAGCCATGACCAAAGATGAACAATAAAATAGGGCCAAGCAAGATAGGAAAGTAGTGCCAACTGCTCGTTGCTGCAGTGCCAACTGAGCCATAATAAGTCCACGAAGTACAGTAGATCCCAAGCGAAAATGCGTAAACAAACGGATGATGACTAAATTTTAGCGCTCGAGGTGTGGTCTTGTCTCCCCAATTGGCGAGCCAAAAAAGTACGCCGATGTAAATGGCTGCAACCAAGAGTAAAATAACGGTCATAGTATTGGGTTCGATTCTTATTATTTATATCATCATACTTTATCAAACAAATACCGCTCATAGTCTAGTTTACATTGGATTTTTATCATATATGAATAAATTCATATTAAACAATATGTTATGCGCTCGTTCGGAGTAGGCTTTAGGTCTTTATTCAGCAAATTAGACTAATGTCTTACTGCAGGATTAAAACAGAGAAAACATCAAAATTAGCCACTTCTTAAATTCATATCTAATTGTTTATAAAGACTTTTTATTAATAATAACACCCTTTATTTTGCAGTTTACGTAAACGTAATCTTGGTGTTACGACTAAGGTCTCAATTTCAACTTATCAAGCCATTGCTACTCTCATTAAGGTCTATTAACACTGCTTGCTCTATGTTGGAGCGGGTGATAGGAGATTTAAAATGGCTTTTAAAAGTGAAGAACAAGCGAAAGCATACTGGTCAGAAAATCTCGCCTTGATGTTTAAGCTACTCACTATCTGGTTTGTCGTTTCATTTGGATTTGGCATCCTGTTAGTTGATGTGCTCAACGAAGTTCGTTTTTTTGGATTTAAACTCGGATTTTGGTTTTCTCAACAAGGCGCAATTTATACTTTTGTTGCGTTAATCTTTGTCTATGTTTCTAAAATGAATACGCTTGACAAAAAATATGGCGTGGACGAGTGAGGAGCTAATCGATGGATGTTCAAATTTTAACTTTTATTATCGTCGGCCTCAGTTTTGCGCTCTACATCGGTATCGCTATCTGGGCAAGAGCTGGTTCAACGAATGAATTTTATGTAGCAGGCGGAGGCGTACCTCCCGTTGCCAACGGCATGGCAACTGCAGCAGACTGGATGAGTGCTGCGTCCTTTATTTCAATGGCGGGGATTATTTCCTTCGCGGGCTACGATGGCGGTGTCTATCTTATGGGGTGGACTGGTGGTTATGTACTTCTAGCACTGTGTTTAGCGCCATACTTACGTAAATTTGGTAAGTTCACAGTACCGGATTTTATCGGTGACCGTTACTATTCTCAGGTTGCACGTGTGGTTGCGATACTTTGCGCTATTTTCATCTGTTTTACCTACATTGCTGGTCAAATGCGTGGTGTTGGTGTTGTGTTCTCTCGCTTCTTAGAAGTCGATATTGAAACAGGTGTTTACATCGGTATGGTGATTGTATTCTTCTATGCTGTACTTGGCGGTATGAAGGGGATCACGTATACACAGGTCGCTCAGTATTGTGTACTCGTATTCGCTTATTTGGTTCCTGCTATTTTCATCTCACTGATGATGACAGGCCATTTGCTACCACAAACCGGTTTCGGCGCAACGCTGGCTGATGGCTCGGGCATCTATTTACTCGACAAGTTAGATGGACTCAGTACCGAGCTTGGATTTGCACAGTATACAGAGGGCTCCAAAAGCATGATTGATGTGTTTGCGATCACAGCTGCATTGATGGTAGGTACTGCTGGTTTGCCGCATGTAATCGTTCGCTTTTTTACCGTTCCCAGAGTAAAAGATACTCGTATTTCAGCCGCTTGGACTTTAGTATTTATCGCTATCGTATATACAACAGCGCCAGCTGTCGCGTCGTTCGCTCGTGTGAATATGATCGACACGATTAACGGTAAAGATGGTAGTGGTACGGTTTATGAAGAAGCACCACAGTGGGTGAAAAACTGGGAAAGAACTGGTCTTATCGTATTCAATGATAAAAACGGTGATGGAAAAATGCAGTACTCTGCGGGCAAGATTGATGATCCAGCAAGTGCAAACGAGGTGAAGATTGACCGCGATATCATGGTCTTAGCAAATCCAGAAATTGCGAATCTACCTGCATGGGTGATTGCACTGGTCGCCGCAGGTGGCATTGCAGCAGCGCTCTCAACAACTGCAGGTCTGTTGCTGGTTATTTCAACATCGGTGTCACATGATTTGTTGAAACGTACCATTAAACCAGATATCAACGACAAACAAGAATTGCTGGCTGCGCGTTTAGCTGCGATGGTGGCGATAGGGATATCAGCGTACTTTGGTATTAATCCACCGGGGTTTGTTGCCTCAGTGGTCGCATTTGCCTTCGGTTTAGCAGCGGCGAGTTTCTTCCCAGCGATCATCATGGGTATATTCTCTAAGCGCATGAACAAAGAAGGTGCTATTGCTGGCATGGTAACGGGTATAGGTTTCACCGCAGCCTATATCATCTACTTTAAGTTTGTTAGTCCTGAACTTAATGCGCCTGCTAATTGGCTATTTGGTATCTCTCCTGAAGGGATAGGCATCATTGGTATGTTGGTTAACTTTATTGTGGCCGCAGTGGTAATGAAAGTAACTGCTGAAACGCCTGAAGAAGTTAAGTTAATGGTGGAAGGGATCCGTAATCCGAAAGGGTCAAGTGCAGCTCACGCGCACTAAGCAAAGCTAGCTTAGCTGCCCAGCCCAAGTGCTGGGCAGCTTTGTTTTTGGTAAAGCGAAGTGATTTGGTTGAAAAGGATGATGAGATATGACAGCCGAAATTCAAGATATTTTTCAGTTTGTACTCAAGCAAGCACCTTTCTCTGAGCTACCAGAGTCAGCAGCAAGTTATTTTTCCAAACATATTCAAGTCGTATACCTTAGCAAATCAAATCAGCAAGATTGGTTGCAAGACAGCCAGCCTAACCTTTACCTGATCCGTTCAGGTATTATTGATCTTATCTCGGCAAAAGATGAAGTCATTGGGCGCATGAGTGAAGGAGATTATTTTGGTTATCCGTCTTTGTTGACTGGTGATGCAATTCAAAACCATATTGAAGTGCAGAAGGATGGGTTGGTTTACATCTTAAAAGAGCATGATTTTGATTTTTTGCGTCGAGAATATAAGCCTTTCGAGCAGTATTTTGTTAGAGCTCACGCAAATCGCCTATTGGCATCACGTTATAAGCAACAAAGTGAAACTTGGTCTGAACGCAAGATCTCAGAGTTAATGACCAAAGAGGCTGTGACGATAACACCCGATGCAAGTATCCGTGATGCGGCAAGGTTAATGAGTGAGCATCGAGTTTCCTCGATCATGATCACTGAACATGATCGTCTAGTGGGGGTTGTTACTGATAGAGATCTACGAAACCGTGTCTTAGCGCAGGACCGAGATCCCTGTGCATCACTTGCAGAGATCATGACAAAAAAACCAAAACATATTTTTGAAAACAACCGAGTATTTTCAGCGCTACATTTGATGTTAAAACACAACATCCATCATTTACCTGTATTAAATGAAGCATATAAGCCGTTAGGCATGCTAACGAGTACAGATCTATTAAGACAACAAAAAAGTGATCCAGTACAGTTGATCGGGCGGATCTACAAAGCGCAGAATCTTTTAAGCATCAAGAACTATGCTCAAGAGATCCCGGATCTATTACGACAATTCTCATATCATATTGAAGACATTTCATTGATAGGGAAGTTACTGAGTGGTCTTACTGATGCTCTGACTTCAAGGCTTATTTATTTATATCAACAACAACACGGTGCGGCACCATGCCGCTTTGCTTGGATCTGTTTTGGTTCTCAAGCAAGAGAGGAGCAGACTCTTCATTCGGATCAAGATAACGGCTTGTTGCTACCGGATAATATTGATGAATCAGCACGCGAGTATTTTGCAAAGCTTGGTGCTTTTGTCTGTGAGCAGCTTAATGAATGCGGGATCCGCTCTTGTCCGGGGAATATCATGGCCAGTAACTCGGAGTGTCGTGGTACGGTTGCTCAGTGGAGCGAGCGATTTAGTCGCTGGATCTTATCACCGACACCCAAAGCAATGCTTAATTGCAAAATTTACTTTGATATGCGCTTCATTGATGGAGCGAGCGACCTGTATGCCGCACTAAGTCAATCTTTGGCTAACATTAGCAAAAATGAGCTTTTTTATGCGGCAATGGCAACAGACATTAATGCGAACTCAGTACCTATTGGTATTTTTCAGCAGTTTAAGTTGGAAAAAGATAAGGGTAAACATAAATACCTTGATTTGAAAAAGCGGGGAGTAGCAATTATTAATGATGTTGTACGCCTCTATGCTTTAAAAGCTGGGGTGGCCAGAGCCAATACTTTAGAGCGGCTTGAGGCACTGAATAAAGGTGCGCTATTAGCCAAATCAGATATTAATAATTTGAAGGATTGCTGGCGTTTCTTAACTCAACTGAGACTGAAAACTCAAATCAACCGCGAGGGGTTGCCTGGAAATTGTATTAACCCTGAAAGCTTGTCTTCGCTTGAAAAGCATCAGCTCAAAGAAGCATTCTATCTAGTAAAACAAGCTCAACAGGCCAGTGCGTTTAAATTTGCAAGAGGAAGCTTATAAGCGATGGAGTGGCTTTCTCGTTCTCTCGCCAAATGGCGTTACAAGCATTTATTATTTTCACAAGCTGAGTTGGTGGTGCTGGATCTGGAGCTTACTGGGTTGGATCCAAAGCAGCATGAAATTGTATCAGCGGGTTGGCTACCCATTAAAAATATGCGGATCGAAGTGAAAGACGCTCAGCATTACCTTAATAAAGAAGTGCAATCACTTGAGCAAAGCCCTGTATATCATGGTATAGATAGCGCACAGCTGGCGTCTGGGTATTCGTTAAAAACACTGTTGCTCGCACTACAACAAGCGATTCATGGCAACGTTTTAGTTGGTCACAATGTGCAAATGGATTGGGCTTTTTTGAAAACCGCTTTTCAACAGTTTAATTTGAATGTCAAACCGGCTTTGATGCTAGATACAATGCAAATTGATAAACGCCGGGTGTTAAAGCAGGGGTATCCGTTAGCGCAAGACGCATTAACACTCAATGCTTGTCGAATGCGCTATGGGCTACCACTACATCAACTCCACGATGCCTTGGGAGATGCACTTGCCACAGCGGAATTATTACTCGCACAATCTCAAGCGATATGCCTCGGTGGCAAATGCAAAATAGCGGATTTAACTTGAATAGGTAAATTCGCTGGTTCCTAAAATAATGCTTTATGAACGCCTTAGGTTCTTTTTGAGAAGGAAAAAATTGATTAAGCCTCTTACACATTTATCCTAGGTCGATTACAATAGCGCCATCAAAACGAAGGGTAGCTTTCGTACTTGCGACTCAATGGATTTTCAATTTAATGACAATCAAGCTTGCAATAAACGGCTTTGGGAGAATAGGGCGTAATATCGTCAGGGCGCTCTACGAATCCGGTCGTGATCAACAAATAAATATTGTAGCCATCAATGAACTCGCGGATCCGCAAGGGATCGCACATCTACTTAAATATGATACGTCACATGGGCGTTTTGGTTTTCCCGTTTCCTTGACAGAGTCTTTCTTAGAAGTAGCAGGCGATAAGATCCAGCTATTCTCCGAACCAGATCCTAGCCACCTACCGTGGCGTGCACTCGATGTTGATGTAGTATTAGATTGCACTGGTGTGTATCACTCTCGCCAACATGCACTAGCGCATATTCAAGCTGGTGCAAAAAAAGTGCTATTTTCACATCCTGCGGATGCAGATGTTGACGCGACCGTTATCTTTGGAATCAATGAAGACGTACTGACTCCTCAACATACGATAGTGTCAAACGGTTCTTGCACAACAAACTGTATTGTCCCTGTGATAAAAGTGTTAGACGATAACTTTGGTATTGAGTCAGGTGCGATCACCACCATTCATGCTTCGATGCACGACCAGCAAGTGATTGATGCTTATCATAGTGATTTACGCCGCACACGCGCGGCAAGTCAATCCATCATTCCTGTTGATACCAAACTAGCTCGTGGTATTGAGCGAATTTTACCGCAATTTCAAGGCCGCTTTGAGGCAATCGCTGTACGTGTACCTACCATCAATGTGACCGCAATGGACTTAAGTGTAACCCTTAACCAAGATGCGACTATTGATGCCGTAAACTCAGTCTTGCAGGACGCTGCCAGTGGCCGGTTAGAGGGGATATTAAGCTATACCGAAGAGCCACTTGTATCAGTCGACTTTAATCATGATGCACATTCTTGCATTATCGATGGCACCCAGACCCGTGTAAGCCATAAACGCTTGGTTAAATTATTAGTATGGTGTGATAACGAGTGGGGCTTTGCTAACCGCATGTTAGACACGGCTGGCGAGATGATGAGAAGCTAATAATTTTAGAAATACGCTGTTATAATCAAAGCTGCTGCATAAAATTAAAACAAAAATTCAAATTTAGGTGATTAGAGTAAGTTCAGTCGCCTTGTAGACAATAAAAGTATCGTTCTTAAAGGAGATGTCCAATGTCAGTCATTAAGATGGCGGATTTAGATTTAAACGGCAAGCGTGTATTGATCCGCGAAGACCTAAATGTGCCAATTAAAGATGGCAAAGTTGCGTCAGATGCACGTATTCGTGCAGCATTACCAACTATCAAACTAGCACTTGAAAAAGGTGCCAAAGTAATGGTTATGTCTCATCTTGGTCGTCCAACTGAGGGTGAGTTCGATGCGCAATACTCTATGCAGCCTGTAGTGGACTATCTTAATGATGCTCTGTCTCAAGAAGTACGTTTGGTGACGGACTATCTTGACGGGGTTGACGTCAGCGACAATGAAGTAATCGTACTTGAAAACGTACGCTTTAACGTGGGTGAAAAGAAAGATGATGAAACCCTTGCAAAGAAGTTAGCTGCCCTGTGTGATGTTTATGTAATGGATGCCTTTGGTACTGCACATCGTGCTCAAGCGTCGACACATGGTGTAGGCCTCTATGCTGAAGTGGCTTGTGCAGGTCCATTGCTTGCCGCCGAGCTTGAAGCGCTTGGTAAAGCGCTAGATAATCCAGCTCGTCCTTTGGTTGCTATTGTTGGTGGCTCAAAGGTATCAACAAAACTCACCGTACTAGATTCGCTATCTAAAGTTGTTGACCAACTCGTTACCGGTGGCGGTATTGCCAATACTTTTATTGCAGCAGCAGGTAACCCCGTTGGTAAGTCATTGTACGAAGCTGATTTGATACCAGAAGCGAATAAACTTGTCGCCGCTGCGAGAGCAAATGATGGTGATATTCCAGTTCCGACTGATGTGGTTGTAGGTAATGAGTTTTCAGAATCTGCGGTTGCAACTATTAAGGATGTGAGCGAAGTTTCAGACGAAGACATGATCTTCGATATAGGTCCTGACACCGCAACGCAGCTCGCTGAAATCATTGCAAGCGCTGGCACTGTTGTATGGAATGGTCCTGTGGGCGTGTTCGAATTTGATCAATTTGGCAATGGCACTGAAGCAATTGCCAATGCAATTGCTAAATCGTCAGCATTTTCAATTGCTGGTGGCGGTGATACGTTGGCCGCGATTGACAAATATGGTGTTGAGCAAGATATCTCTTATATCTCAACAGGTGGTGGTGCTTTCCTTGAATTTCTTGAAGGTAAAACCCTACCAGCAGTTGCTATGCTTGAACAGCGAGCTAAAGACTAAAATTGATTGAGGCAGCTTCGCGCTGCCTCTTTTACTACCTAGCAATCATCACTCTCTCACTTATTTGATGATTGCTTGGCGACGCTCAATGGCGTCGGGTTAACCTCGATGAGGGTTAATCACACCAGCACGGCTGGTGTATATATATTATCCGTTCAAACCGATAGCGGTGGCTATCAACAATTGGAGAAAAGCAATATGGCTTTAATCAGTATGCGTCAACTTCTCGATCATGCAGCTGAGCATGGTTATGGCGTTCCTGCATTTAACGTGAATAACCAAGAGCAAATGCGTGCGATCATGGAAGCTGCGGACAAGACTAACAGTCCGGTTATCGTACAAGGTTCTGCTGGTGCGCGTAAATATGCAGGTGCACCGTTTATCCGCCACATGATTTTAGCAGCGGTTGAAGAATGGCCTCATATTCCAGTTGTAATGCACCAAGATCACGGTACTTCGCCTGCGGTATGTCAACGCTCAATTCAACTTGGTTTTTCATCAGTGATGATGGATGGTTCATTGCTAGAAGATGGTAAAACACCGTCGAGCTATGAGTACAATGTCGATGTAACACGCCGTACAGTTGAAATGGCTCATGCTTGTGGTGTGTCAGTAGAGGGAGAGCTAGGTGTACTAGGCTCACTTGAAACTGGTGAAGCTGGTGAAGAGGATGGCATCGGTGCAGAAGGTAAATTAACAGAAGATCAGCTACTTACTGATCCAGAAGAAGCGGCAGACTTTGTCAAGAAAACCAATGTAGATGCGCTTGCTATCGCATGTGGTACATCACATGGTGCTTATAAATTTACTCGTCCACCAACGGGTGATATTTTAGCGATTAACCGCATCAAAGAAATCCACGCACGTATTCCTGATACACACCTAGTAATGCACGGCTCTTCATCTGTGCCACAAGACTGGTTGGCTGTTATTAATGAGTTTGGCGGTGAAATTCCTGAGACTTACGGTGTGCCGGTAGAGCAGATTGTAGAAGGGATTAAGTATGGTGTTCGCAAGGTCAACATAGACACAGATCTGCGTCTTGCATCAACTGGTGCAATTCGTCGCCACTTAGCACAGAACCCTAGCAATTTTGATCCACGCAAATTCTTAGCCGAGGCGACCAAAGCGATGACTGAGATCTGTGTTGCTCGTTATGAAGCTTTCGGTACGGCAGGTCAAGCAGCGAAGATTAAGCCAATTTCACTTGATGATATGCACCTGAAATATTTAACAGGTGAATTAGATCCAAAAGTAAAGTGATCACAGTACGAGCATAGCTCCGCTTAGACTAGAGCTTCGCTGTCAAAGTAATCTAAAAGCCCCTAGAGTTAGGGGCTTTTTTGGATCAAAAAAGCGATCTTGTACACTTTTTATAATAGGTAACTTAATTCAGTCTGTTTACTTTTTGTGATATTAAGTGAGGAAATTTTCTGTAGATCGGGTTAAGTTGGGATCAGATCTTTACTAACTAACCAGTCTCTAGCATAACACACTGGGTGTTTTAGCCGATATGATCGACGCTTGTGGTAGTGTAGATGTAGCTAGTAGTACTAGAATTGCGGTGTCAATTCGCCTTATGTACAGCTCTTCATGATCAGTGTTGGGGGAAAGCTATCTTTAAAAGGTATTGTATGGTTGTGACATTAAATTTATATTAGCAATAAAAACAATACCTTACTTTTTTCTCCCGCAACTTTAAAACCAATTTACTTCGCGCTTAGTGTTCACTTCAGCCGGGATCATTTTTATACCAAGTAAGTCGTCTAACGTGCTGAGATCAATCAACGATGAGAACCTGGATCATTTTTATACTAAGTGAATGTGCGTAAAAGTCAGTTTTAGTTAGTATGAGCGCGATCCCGGCAGTGATCACTTAGTAAAAAAATGATCTTGAGCGTAAAATTCGAAGCAGTTAATAAAATAACGATCCTACATTTTTGCTTTCTTGATCTGTGGCTAAAAGAGTCTAACTTTAAAAATATGAGATCAGGACGTGATGAGTTGACTCTCGCCGCTTGCTTTCTAAACCTTGTTGTACTGCGCCCAACTAATCCCCAAGGTGATCAATTATGAAAACGAAATACCTCTGTGCAATCTTGCTTTGTGGCAGCTTCGTCAGTATGTATGGCTATGCTAATGACGCCGTGTCTGTATATGGCCGAGCACATGTTGGCATACAAAATACTGACAAAGATGGAGATAGTGACACATCGATTGAAAGTTATAACTCAAGAATGGGGCTCAAAGGATCGACACAGATCAACGAAGGTATTGATGTTTTTTATAAATACGAATTTCAAGTTGAGATCGCAGATCAAGATAAAGATGGTAAGTCTGGAGATAACCTGACGGCAAGATCTCAGTATTTGGGGATCCGAGGTAAATATGGCCAGTTGTTAATCGGCCGCGATGACACGGCAATGAAGAAATCCCAAGGCAAAGTTGATTTAATGAATGACTTTTCTGGTGATATTAATTCTTTTTTTGTTGGAGAAAACCGACTGGGCGACACTGTGCAGTATTCAACACCAGCAATAAATCATTTGAAGTTTACTGTGAGTTACATTGCTGAAGAGAACAGCAAGCAAAAAGATGAGGATGGACTGTCTTTAGCTGCAAGTTATGGTGATAGTAAGCTCAAGAAAACAAGCATATATATTGCCGTTGCTCATGACAATCAGGTCGCTGGACAAGACATAAATCGCGTTACGGTACAGGGGAAACTGGGGAGCTTTAAAGTAGGGGGAATATACCAACAAAGTGAAGCGATAGACAGTAATGATGAAGTTGATAGCTACATGATAAGTGCCTCGTATAAAGTGAGTGCTTACACTATACTAGCTCAGTATCAAGACTCTGACGGTGCTAATGGTAAGCTCAAGGATTCAGGAAATGCGACGTCTTTTGGAGTCGAAAGAAGCTTGAGTAAACAAGCACGTATGTATCTTTGGTACTCTAAGTTTTCGCTTGATAATAATGAAGATCACGACGCAATGGCAGTAACATTACGTTATGACTTTTAATACTTAGCGAGATATTGTATCGACAGTACTTTTTATGTGTATTAGGTTGAAGTTTATTCTATTTTAAATGGCATATGATTAGCGAAAACAAAATGAATGTACATATTTTAAAAACATAATTATTCTTCAAAAATAAATTTATTATCTTATTTAATAACATGTGCTTATGACTTTGAAAATATTCTTTTTTGCGCTGAAAAAAGAGATTTTTTTGGCTTGTTTTCAGTTTACACGTTACACTTTCATAAAACTGTCATAGTTAGTCATAATAATGACATCAACAACGTCGGTAACGAGAGAACATTGGGAATGTCACGTAAAGTACTTGTAGTTGATGATGAAGCACCGATCAGAGAGATGTTGGTGTTTGTATTAGAACAAAATGGTTTTCAAGCAATTGAAGCTGAAGACTATGATTCAGCGGTGGCTGCCATGGTAGAGCCATACCCCGATATGGTACTGCTTGACTGGATGCTTCCTGGGGGCAGTGGCATTCAAATCGCTAAAAAATTCAAGCAAAGTGAATACACTCGTCAGATCCCAATCATCATGCTTACAGCGCGAGGTGAGGAAGAAGACAAAGTGAAAGGATTGGAAGTTGGTGCGGACGATTACGTGACAAAACCTTTCTCTCCAAAAGAGCTTATGGCTCGAATCAAAGCGGTGATGCGACGGGTGTCTCCCACTTCTCTTGAAGAAGCAATAGAAGTTCATGGCTTGCGCCTTGATCCGATATCCCACCGTGTTACTTCTGCTGGTACTGAGCTTGATATGGGACCGACAGAGTTTCGATTATTACACTTTTTCATGACACACCCCGAGCGTGTTTACAGCCGAGAGCAATTGCTTGATCATGTATGGGGAACGAATGTCTATGTTGAAGATCGCACTGTTGATGTACATATTCGACGGCTGCGAAAAGCGATTGCACCTCTAGGCCATGATCGTTTGGTGCAAACCGTGCGTGGTGCAGGTTACCGTTTTTCGAGTAAACTGTAATTGGTACTCCAAAAGAAGCTATATTGTATGGCTTCTAAATGGATTTCTTTATGTATCGAGTAATTGATAAGCAGGCGTTAACTAGACGCCTGTTTTTGTATTTCTTACCTTTAGCGCTTATTGGTTATTTACTCAGTGCGCCTTTTCTATTTCTTTTCATTGGTGCCTTCGTTTTATTGGTTTGGCATTACAAGCAGCTTTATCGTTTAAGTGATTGGCTGATCAACCAGCGCAGCTTCAATCCGCCTGAGGGCAAAGGTGCGTGGGAGCAAGTTTTTGAAGGGATATATCAGCTACAACAGCGAAATCGTAAAAAACGCAATGAATTAGCTGAGCTGATCCGTCGCTTTCGAGAAGGCGCTGAAGCTATCCCTGATGCGGTTGTCGTATTACAACAAGATTTGAGCATCGTGTGGTGTAATCAACTCGCGTTGAAAGTGCTCGGACTACAATGGCCGACAGATCATGGTCAGAGGCTAGATAACCTTATCCGAGATCCCAAGTTTGTAAAGTATATGAATGAGCATCGTTTTGATGAAGCGTTAGAGCTCGACACTGGACTTGCACATGAGCAAGTATTGGAGATCCGAGTTATGCCTTATGCTGAACAGCTGATGCTGGTGGCACGGGATGTGAGTCGGCTAAAGCAGCTTGAGCAGATGCGCAAAGACTTCGTCGCTAACGTTTCTCATGAATTACGAACGCCTTTAACTGTGATGGCTGGCTATTTAGAAATGATGGACAGCGATAATATGCCTCCGCCAGCAATGTGGGCTAAAGCTCATGGCACCATGATAGACCAATGTAAACGAATGGATAGTCTCGTCAATCAGCTACTTTCTCTATCTCGTATCGAGGGAGCTAGGAAGCAAGATAATGATAAAGCTGTCAATATTCCAGCTATGTTAGAGTTGATCCACACCGAGGCTAAGTCTCTCAACCAAGACAAAGGACATACACTAACGTTTGATATTGATCAGACATTAGATATCAAAGGGGCGGCGGATGAATTGCGTAGCGCATTCTCAAATTTAGTGTTTAATGCTATCCACTATACCAAGCCTAATGGTCGGATCCATGTACGGTGGTACCTTGAAGATGAAAAACCAACATTTTGTGTAATAGACAATGGTGACGGTATTGCACCGGAACATATCAATCGCCTCACTGAGCGCTTTTATCGTGTCGATAAGGCACGCAGTAGAAAAACTGGTGGCTCAGGACTCGGTTTGGCTATTACCAAACATGTACTTTCTCGACATGATTCAGCGCTTCGCATCGAGAGTAAAGTCGGTGAAGGTTCTCGATTTTGGTTTTCTTTTTCAAAGCAAAAACGCATTTTTATGACAAATGATGAAAGTCATAAAAGTGTAATTTAAAGGTAATTTTATTGTCATTTTATCGCTGCACAATGAGCAGCGTAAAATAACTGGGACCAACAACTGGAGTGACCCCAATGAAATTTAAAAGCTTAGTTGCCGCAATGGGTGTGGCCGTTACTACATTAGTTTCTACTCAAGTATCTGCATTAGATGAAAAGTTACCTGAGTATAATAAAACCAGCGGTATCTCAGGAAACTTCTCATCAGTTGGTTCTGATACGCTTGCAAATATGATGACGTTTTGGGCAGAAGAGTATAAAAGAATATACCCTAACGTTAACATCCAAATTCAAGCGGCAGGATCATCTACTGCGCCTCCAGCATTGACAGAAGCAACGGCAAACTTCGGTCCAATGAGTCGTAAGATGAAGTCAAAAGAGATTGAGGCTTTTGAAAAGCGCTATGGTTATAAACCGACAGAAGTTCGTGTGGCAATTGATGCACTTGCCGTATTTGTACACAAAGATAACCCAATCGAAGGTCTAACGATTGAGCAAGTAGATTCTATTTTCTCATCAACCCGTAAGTGTGGTGCTCAAGCGCAAGCAAATCGTTGGAGTGATATCGGCTTGACTGGAGATTGGGCTGCCAAAGACATCCAGCTATATGGTCGTAACTCAGTGTCTGGAACATATGGATACTTCAAGAAAAAAGCATTATGTAAGGGTGATTTTCGCAATAATGTAAATGAGCAACCAGGCTCTGCTTCTGTGGTACAGTCTATCTCTTCTTCAGTGAACGCGATTGGTTACTCTGGTATTGGTTATAAAACTTCGGGTGTACGTACTGTACCTTTATCTAAAAAGGGTACGAATTATGTTGACGCAACACTTGAAAATGTAGCTCAAGGAAAATATCCACTGTCGCGTTTCTTATATCTATATGTTAACAAGCATCCAAACAAAGAATTATCACCGATTGAGGCCGAATTCTTAAAAATGGTACTTTCGAAAGAAGGCCAAAAAATCGTAGAGAAAGACGGCTATGTGCCAATGTCTAGTGAAATGGCTACGCGTGAGCTGAAAAAGCTAGGACTATTATAATCCCAACCAAATAGCCAAGTACTTGTTGTTATTAATGCCGCTTTCATGCGGCATTTTTTGTTGCTACAACTCAATGTCCCCTTATTAAATAATTTGTCTAAATATTCATCTTAACGCAGCAAAAAAGCTGGAAATATTCTATATTTAGTTAAAATTTATAATAAATCAGTCGATAATGAACTCGTCTTACTTCAAAAGGTGTATATATGAGTCTAGGTACTGCTTTTGCTGATCTAAGTATCACCAAAAAGATCCATGCAATAACGCTCGTTGCGGTTATCGCTTTTGTGGTTATCGTGTTTGTTAACTATAACGCTATAAGTTCTAATCAGAGGGCACTTAATGAGCTGGAACAGCAAACATATAAAATCCTGAACCTAACAACGGAGAATGCCAATAAATTACAAAATTTAGATGAGTTGTTCACGCAGGCGGTCACTTTTGGCGATGCTGAATTATTAGATAAAGCAAAAGAGCATCGGCAACAGATCCAAGATAATCTGCAGAAAATAAATGAAATCCAAAGTGGGTTTATACCATCAGATAACAGAGATGAACTTACTCAGTATGCAAAAATTGCGCAGCGAATTGCATCAGGCATGATTGACGGAACCGCTGATTTTACCCGTATTCAAGAAGACGCTAAAAACAAAACTGCAATTTATGAAGCACTGGTAAAAGATTTTACGACCGCCAAAGAAAATGCGAATGACCGCTTTGTTGAGTTGTTACAAAATACAGAAGCTCGCTCCTCAAATGCCCTAACTATCATGTTAATTGTGGCTGTTATCTCGTTAATCGTGCTGATTTTACTCGCTGTTATCATCGCGCGGGGGATAGGTAACTCAGCTAAAGATGCTGCCCAAAATCTTAAGTTACTCGCTCAAGGTCAAGGGTCATTATCTACTACTTTGAATGTTCGATCTCACGATGAGATTGGCCAAGTATCAATAAACTTTAATGATTTTGTAGGCCTACTTAAAGGGGCAGTTGTTGAAGTGATGAATGTAGTTGAGCCGTTAATGCAGGACTCAAGTCGCTTGGTTAAAGGCATGGAAAAAGCGGAAGGTGCTACCAACCAACAAACGCATGATGCTGAAGTGGTGCGTCAATCAATGGAAGAGATGCGCTTAAGTGTTGGTGATATCTCCAACTCGGCATCACAGGCATCTGATGCTGCTCAGCTTGCTGAGCAGGAAGTTGAGCAGAGTAAGCGTCAAATACAAGTATCAGTAAATGAATCTCAAGCTCTGAGTGAAGAAATCAATCATGCGGCAGAAACAATTAATAAGCTTGCTGACGATACTCAAAATGTGACACAAATACTTAATGTTATTACGTCGATTGCTGAGCAGACTAACTTGCTTGCTCTCAATGCTGCAATTGAGGCTGCACGAGCGGGTGAGCAAGGGAGAGGCTTTGCGGTTGTTGCTGACGAAGTAAGAGAGCTGGCTTCTCGAACTGCTAAGTCAACGAATGAGATCAGGGAACTACTCAATGTCTTAACAGAAGCTGCCAATCAAGCGGTTAAGGCGATGACAAGTGCCAGTAGTATGGCCATTAATAATGCAGAAGCAGCTGCGCAAACAGGACAGTCAATTGAGCAAATTGCCGAACAAATTTTATCTATAAATAGTATGAATGGTCAGATTGCAGCAGCAACAGAGGAGCAAACTTCGGTTGCTGCGATGGTTGTGAATAATGTAACTTCTATGCACCAATCTTTCCAAGACACGATGCAAGCGCTAAATGAAGTGCAGGATGTTGCTGAGAACCTGCATGTGCTGTCGGATAACTTAAAAGATGCAACCTCTAAATTTAGGGTATAGAGGCAATGTAACTACCACAAAATAAAAAA
>NZ_RCSQ01000003.1:0-55631 GCF_004103255.1 Pseudoalteromonas sp. PS5 | reverse complement strand
AGGCAAAAATTTTGATATTTAGTTGTTCTAAATGAGAATTTTTAACGCTGTTAGCGTCAGATTTACTCCTTCAAATTGAGCTAGTATTAAGTCAAATTGGTATTAACCATGGCAACAGTTAACTTCGGTGTAATAAGTTAATCGCGATTAAGATTGTACTTTTTCATTTTTTCTACCAATGTGGTGCGGCGAACACCTAAAATTTCCGCTGCACGCGCAACAACATAGTCATAACGTTCAAGCGCTTGCGTGATCAAATCTATCTCTAGTTCAGCTAGGTATTCTTTGAGCTCGATCCCTTCGTCCGGCAACAAGCCTACGTCTGCCGATTGCGAAGTAAATTCTTGCGCTAACGTATCCTCTTCATCGTCACTAAAGCCTTCACTAAATAACTCATTAAAAGCATCTTTTTCTAACAACTCTTCTGGATATTCAGGTTCAAACGCCTCGACTTCAATGTAGCGGTACTTTTGTGGTAAATCGGTGACATCTACGACTTTATCTGGGAACATAATCACCATACGTTCCACAAGATTCGCAAGCTCCCGAATATTTCCAGGCCAAGCATGTGCTTTTAAACTTTCTACGGCTCTATCTGTAAATTTGACGGAATTACCTGATTGTTCATTCACACGGCGTGTAAGCTCTTTCAACAGTAGTGTAATGTCTTCTGCCCGTTCATTAAGTGATGGATTTTCGATTGGAAAAACATTGAGACGGTAAAATAAATCTTCTCGAAACTTACCTTCTTCTATCATGGTTTCCAAGTTGCGGTGAGTCGCCGCAATAACACGAACATCAGCTTGAATTGGCTTTGTGCCCCCCACCCGCTCATAAGTTCGCTCTTGAAGGACACGTAGCAGTTTAACCTGCATTTGTAGTGGCATATCACCTATTTCATCAAGAAAAAGTGTGCCGCCTTGCGCCAATTCAAAACGCCCTTTTCGTGCGGATATCGCTCCGGTAAACGCCCCTTTTTCATGACCAAATAGTTCGCTTTCCAACAACTCCCCTGGAATCGCACCACAGTTTACTGGCACAAATGGGCCATGAGCACGCTTAGATAAAAGGTGTACATTACGCGCAACCACTTCCTTACCCGTTCCTGACTCGCCTAAAATCAGTACGTTAGCATCTGTTTTTGCCACTTGAGAGATTAAAAAGCGTACATTTTTGACCGCTTCCGTCTCTCCAACTAGACCGTCGAAGCTCTTATTTTGCAGCTTGTTTTCTTTATTTGGCAGCATCCGTAAGTATTGTTGACAGTCATGAAGTAACTGCATTGTGACTTCTTGGCTGAACGGTTCCGTAATGAGGCCAATAACATTGGGTAGTGAAAGCAATGGCCTAAGCGTTTCACCTATCAATAAAAAAGGCACTGCTGGGTGCGATTTGATCAAGGCTTCATGAGAAGCGTGTTGTAATGCACCTAACACAAAAATCGGCTCTTGGTTTTTATCAATGATGCTTGGCGCGTATTGCTCTTCAGCTAGCACGTCATTTGCCTGACCGACAAAGCTAAGCGCTGCGCCTAATCCGATCGCTCTTTTATTGTTGTTATCTAAGATCAAGACCATTGCTTGAGAACCAATCTACTAAAATTTTCAATAGTTAGATTGTAAGAGAGATTAAAGGGGATGCAATACCTAAGTGGCAATTTTTTGACATAAACGCCAAAAAATCGCCACCTGTACTGTTCTATATCAATACTTTGGTATTAATTTACAGTAAACCCAAGACTGATGATGCGGACTGATTTGCTTGGCCTCTCAATGCAATGGAAGCCTGCGATAGAATATCGTTAGCCACCTGATCGCTAACCGCTTGGGCGTAATCCGTGTCTTGGATACGACTTTGGCTTGCAGCTATATTCTCTCGTTGATTGCTTGCCGAGCGAATGGTACTAGAAACCGAATTTTCAAACGCCCCCAACTGCGCGCGCTGGCTGTTTAACTCTTTAGAGACTGTATCAGCAGCATCAATTGCAGATTGCGCCCCAGCCTGTGTGGAAATATTTACACTGAGAATCGCACTAGCAAAGCCACCGTCGGTCTGCTCTAGACTCTGCGTCGTGTTAGCGTCGGGACCTACCTGGAAACTACGTGATTCACCGTCAAATATTTGTGCTCCACCAAACGTCGTGTTTTCAAACGTTTCTGTTATTTGCGTTTGAAGCTGAGACACTTCCTCTTGCAGTGCTTGGCGGTCGCTGTCTGTCAGCGCCCCATTTCCTGCTTGAATAGACAACTCTCGGATCCTAGAAACTGCGTCATTCACTCCTGACAGAGCAGAATCAGCGGTCTGCGAGTATGAGATACCATCATAAGCATTACGAATAGATTGACTGTACCCATCTTGCTGAGAAGTGAGCCTGTCAATAATTTGTAATGCGGCAGCGTCGTCGGCAGCTGAATTAACCCGCTTGCCCGAAGATAGCTGCTCGTTTAATTTGTTAGCCGTCTGCTCTGTACGATTAAAAAAAGCAGCACTTTGTGATTGGATTTTCATATCTACCCCCATTCACTATCATTAGTTTTAATCTACGCTATTTTGAGTAAAAAGTCATCATAATCGTTAAATTTCCTGTGATGACTGGCATAAATACTGCAAAATGATTAGAAGTGATATAAAGTATTGAGTAGTAGCTAGTTTATCGTATCAATACAGCGCTTGTAGCAGTTCCAGTATTTGATACTGTAAAGTTTTGATTGCACCTTTAGGTGGACCCCAATGTTTGATAATAAAACCATTTTAATTACCGGCGGCACAGGCTCTTTCGGCAAAAAATACGTAAAAACTCTGCTAGAACGATATAAGCCAAAAAAAATAATCATTTTTTCTCGAGATGAGCTTAAGCAGTTTGAAATGCAACAAGAGTTTAATCATCGGTGTATGCGATATTTCATCGGGGATGTCAGAGACAAAGATCGATTGCGAAGAGCAATGCAAGGCGTAGATTATGTCATTCATGCCGCAGCCCTAAAGCAAGTCCCTGCGGCGGAATACAACCCAATGGAGTGTATTAAAACCAATATTAATGGGGCTGAAAACGTAATTGAAGCAGCACTGGATAACGAAGTAGAAAAAGTGATAGCCCTTTCTACAGACAAAGCAGCCAATCCTATTAACCTGTATGGTGCAACAAAGCTTGCATCTGATAAGCTATTTGTTGCAGCAAATAACATGGCAGGTGGACACCGAACTAGGTTTTCAGTCGTACGTTATGGTAATGTCGTTTGTTCTAGAGGCTCTGTAGTGCCTGTATTCCAGCGTTTTATCGACGAAAATAAAGGACATATTCCGATCACTCATAAAGATATGACACGTTTTTGGATTAGCCTGCAACAAGGCGTTGATTTTGTTCTCAAAAACTTTGAACGTATGCTTGGCGGTGAAATTTTTGTACCGAAAATCCCTTCAATTCGTATCGTTGATTTAGCGACTGCAATGGCACCAAACCTACCACAAAAAGTAGTCGGTATTCGCCCTGGAGAAAAGCTCCATGAAGTAATGTGTCCCGAAGATTTAAGCTTTGACACATTTGAGTTTGACGACCATTTCGTTATTGCTCCTGGAATAAAATTCAGTAGCAGAAGTAACGATTTTGACATGAACGCGTTAGGTGAGAAAGGGAAAGCTGTAACGCCTGGATTTGAGTATAACTCATTGACTAATCCGGATTATATGAGCATTGAAGAGATTAAAGCATTTAACGTACAAGCACTGTTATGATCCCATATGGAAAGCAATCAATAGACCAGCTAGATATTGATGCAGTTATCGACGTGCTGCAATCTGACTGGTTGACTCAAGGCCCCAAAGTTCCAGAGTTTGAGCAAAAACTTTGCAGCTATACCGGGGCAGATCGTGCCGTCGCGGTAAACAGTGCAACATCCGCACTTCATATTGCCTGCCTTGCGCTTGGAGTTGGCAACGGTGATATTGTTTGGACCTCACCAAATTCATTTGTAGCCTCATCTAATTGCGCACTCTACTGCGGAGCGAGTGTAGATTTTGTCGATATTGATATTGATACCGGTAACATGAGTATTGAAGCACTCACTAGCAAGTTAGTACACGCCGAGCGACAAAACCAACTCCCCAGGGTGCTTATACCGGTTCATTTTGCTGGCCAGTCATGCGACATGCAGGCTATCAACGAACTATCTCAGCAATATGGTTTTAAAGTGATCGAGGATGCCTCTCATGCTATCGGCGGCTCCTTTGACGGAAAAAAGATAGGTTCCTGTGAATATTCTGACATCTGTGTATTTAGTTTTCACCCTGTCAAAATAATGACCTCTGCAGAAGGTGGGGCGGCTCTCACGAACAACCCTCAGCTCGCTGATACTATGGCTAAGCTACGCAGTCATGGTATCACTAATAAACCAGAAGAGTTTAGCGAACCAAGTCATGGCGCTTGGTATTATCAACAAAATGTTCTGGGCTTTAACTATCGCATGACTGATTTACATGCCGCACTAGGATGTCAGCAATTAACGAAGGTCGATAGGTTTGTTCAACAGCGTAACAAGATTGCGGCACACTATGACAGCTTGTTTCAAAATAGTGTGATCCAACCGTTACTCGTTACGAACACATCACGCAGCGCTTACCACCTCTACGTCGTTAAAGTTCCGCTCCATTCACCAGAAGAGCACAAAAAACTCATCCAAAACTTAAGAAATGCCGGTATCTTTGCACATGTGCACTACATTCCTATTTACTTACAGCCTTTCTACAAGCAGCTTGGATTTAGTGCCGGTTACTGCCCTTCAGCAGAACTATACTACCACCAGGCCGTCACTTTACCGCTGTTTCCTGATCTATCAGAAGAGCAAGTGCAGCACATTGCGGATACTTTAAAAAGCCTTGTTGCAAAGTTAAGCGTTTAGCCTAGTTTAAACGCTTAACTAAATCGACCCCATCCCAAATATGATTAAATTGTAGAGCACTACCAAGTGGTGTTCTACGAAGCGCATGAATGTCCTCAACCATATCTTTAGAAATACCAAAGTAGCCTACAGTTTGAAGTTTTTCATGCTCTGGTAACTGAGCAATGCTGTCAATATTAGTACTCAAGATAAGTCCATTGCCCTTGTGTGCATCAAGTATCGTAAGGCTGTTAAGTCGCTCAAACTCAAACATTAGATAACTTGGATGTGATATTGAACGAATTGGCTTTAATGATAAATCCGTCATAAGAAGCATCTGTGTATTTATATGCCTATTTAACTGATGATTTAACTCAAACTGCGGATGATCATCTGCGCACTTCGCCAAGGCGTCCCAAAAACAGTCTTGAATCGATGGTTTTGTACATAGCCAATAAATTGCCTTCGGTGAGGAACAGGCCTGCTGATTGAAGCTCTGATAGTCAGTAAAAAATTGTTTGGCTGCAAGTTTTGCATCTTGTTCTGAACTCAGCCTTAGAACAGATATAGAAAACCTGTCAGGGAATGCCAGTTCATTGGCAACTGGCGCTACTTGATTTATCTGTAATATTGCATCATCTCCCCCCCAGATCACCCGCTTGTCACACCATTTTGATAAAGTAGCGGTTACCTGAAACTGCGAAGCCGGATAGGCAATAAATAAACAGCGGCTCCCCAGCAAGGCCCCCTTGTCAGTATCTACAAAGCGCTGTATCAAACCGACTAGCTCATCAGAGATTGCTCCTCTTCGGCTACTTAATCTCACAATGTTTATGTTTCCGACAAGAAAACTTAAGAGCACCGTATAGAGAAAGACTGTATCGACATTAGCTGGGGTAATGTGAAAAACTTTGTTCTGCCGTAACCTTAGCTGCTCACCGTAGTGGATTGCGAGATTTTTGATATTACTGCGCCTACACCAAAATGCCAGAGCGACAATTTCAGCACTGGGGCGGTGCTTAAGTATAAAGTCAGAAAACTCTGCAACAGTGTCAATAAGTGACTGCTCGAAGGCAAATAAATTTGATGGCTCTTGTTCAAGTTCACCGACGAGTGTCTGTACTTGTTCATTTAAAAGTATCACTACACCCCCTAACTTCAGATTGGGCTACTCGGCCTTGAATAGTGAAATACTTTCCTTTACGTCCACATGCGCAATCATCAATACCATGAATAATTGCTAAATCTTCAGTAAGTAGATTGTGCCCTGGGTAACTTCTAGCAATAACGGATTGCAGTTGCACCACGCCTGTGGTACGCGCTGGCAAAGGCCGCAGTGTCACAGGGTCTACTACATTGATATCTGACCAAACGGGAGCATGTAACATGCCATGCTCACACTCAACATAAATGGTTCCTGTTTGCTCTACCATTCCGTAATAATCATGGACTGTGACATTGCCAAAGCAAGCGCTCAACTCCTGTTTAAACGTTTTTTTATCAACTGCTTGCTCAGATATTTTTTTCCACCCACCACCATGCAATAGAAATGCGTCGGAAAACGCCACCTGCTTTCCTAATTGCCTTAGTTGTTGCACTATTCTTTGCCATATTATGAACGTAAAACCATACATAAAAACCGGTTGGCCTGCGTATTTATCCGCAAAGCTCATCACTACCGCGAGATCCAGATCCATATTTTCATCAAGTGCAAAGTGATGATCTCTCCCAAAAAAAGACATACCCTGTATACCCGCAGCTCTGGCAGACATACCAGAGTGAACATCAAGTGCCTTTCTGGAATCAAGAATTAATAGCGGTAATCTTTTTGGCCCAAGCCAATGCTGCATTATTTTTGAGAGTACCTTTGACTGTAAACGGGCAGTATCGCTATCCAACACTATTTGGGATTGCGTACCTGTCGTTCCCGATGATTTGAGTATGCGGTGAACCTTATCAGCGTCAATGCTACTTAGTAGCTGGTTTTTGAACGCGCGAACAGCAAGAGGTGTCTCTCCTAGTTGCTGAGTTGCGCTGTATTTTTCACAGTACACCTTATGAAAATGGTGCAGCTCATCGAGCAATGGCGTTAGCAGCTCCCATTTCTCATTTTGACAGAGGTCGTATACTGGTAACTCAAGCAATTCTTCGTCAGATAAGTGCATTGTAATTCACTTTGCCATTACTTAGTCTAGGGATGGTCTCAATATTAAAAACTTTTACATTTCGATGGTGACATTGTGCTATTTGGGCAATTTGTTTTTCAACGCCAAGTTCAGAGCCACAGATGAAAACTCGCAGTTGTTTATCATCACTGGTTATAACGCAGCTCAAGTTAAACTGCTGATTGAGCTGACGTTCTAAATCATCAAGGTTTATTCTTCTACCTTCAAGCTTCGCTATTCTTTTTATTCGGCCAATGATTTGCAACATACCGTTATCTAGCTGGTGTGCCACATCACCCGTTTTTAATATCGCGCTGACTTCACACTCTCGTAAATCCTCTAAAGATGAGGCATAACCGGCGAATATATTTGTCCCTTCAAAACATAGCTCACCTTCTTTTTCACCATTGGCGATGTAAAGTTTGCAGTAAGGTAAAGCCTTACCAATTGCGCCTGCTGGCGCCGCTAAAAAATCGTCAGGCTGCATGATAGCCATCCTTGCGGTGGCCTCTGTTTGGCCATACATGGCGTAGAAAGGCAGCTTCTGGGAACCACAAAACTCTTTTAAAACTTCCCATAACTCTCCACTCAAGCGTCCACCAGCTTGAGCCATATATTTCAATTGATGCAGTGGTTGCCTTTGCAACCCCAATCGAAAAAGCATCTCAAAGCTAAATGGCACCCCGTAAAAGCTGTTAACATTATGCTGGGTAAACTGCTGCCAAAATGACTTTGACATCAAACTTTCTTGGCCAAGAATGATTCCTGCCCCTACAAGCAAATGACTATGTAAAATTGAGAGCCCAAAGCTGTACGAGAATGGCAAAGAAGCCATAGCACAGTCAGTTTTGGAAATAGGCAAAACCTGCGTTATTGCAGCGCAGTTTGAGGTAAGGTTTTCAAAGGTTAGCTTAACTACTTTTTCTCGACCGGTGGTGCCGCTAGTACCCAGTAAGAGTGCAATTTCAGGTGCGAGAGTAACCGTATCAGGATTAAGGTGAGATACTAAATCACCATCAATTAAATAGTTCGCATGAAACTGCGTGAGCATTAACTGATGCTGCTCCTTTCCCTTACTTTTGTCTAGCAGAAGCACCGTATGCCCACCTCGAAGTGCAGCCAAGTAGTGTATGACAAAGGGTAAGGAGTTGTGCGCAACGATGGCAATTAACTGTTTCTTTTTTGGCAAGTTGCTGAGCGCAGATTGTACTTCAGTATCTAACTGTGAATAGTTCAACGTGCACTCGCCATCAACAATCAAGCTATTACTCGCTTTTCCAAGCTCCCAAAACCTACTCATAAGCCTAGCTTTAACCCCCCATCAACATGGATGACTTGCCCAGTAATGAAGCGACTTTCTTCTGCAACTAAAAAGTTAATCACATCAGCAACCTCTTCTGGCTGACCAATACGCCCCAATGCTGTATTTTTTATTAACTGCTGCTTTTTCTCATCAGAAATATGCGCAACCAGTGCGGTGTCAATTACACCAGGAGCGACGGCGTTTACACGAATGTTCATAGCACCAAGCTCTGCGGCCAAGCTCGCAGTTAAGCCATGTAATGCAGATTTCATCGCCGCGTAAACGCTTTGACCACGGCTGCCTTGCTGCGCAACGACTGAGCTAATGAAAACGATACTGCCGGACTTATTTCGAGCCATTATCTTGCTTATGCCTTGAGCAAGCATAATCGCACTCTTCACATGTTGATGGTACTGCTCATCAACCAAATGATCGCGAGTCATCAGCAACGGGGATTCGTACATGGTGCCTGCACAGTGCACAAACCCATGAACAGGTAGCTTTATTTTTTGGATAAATTTAAAAAGTTGGGTAACCTGTTCATTTATGGTTATATCTGCGGTGAAGTGTTCAACATTCAAATACCCTGCTGCAACGAGTTGTCTCTTTGCTGTAAGCAACTTTTCTTCATTTTTAGCTACCATGATGACAACACATTGTTCATTCAAAGCCGCTTTTTTGGCTACAGCGAGCCCAATTCCAGAAGAAGCTCCGGTAATGACAACGATATGATTAACCGAGTTCGTCACTATTCGCTCTCGTATTTAGCAACAATTTCTTGCGCTTTTGCAAATGAACTCATATCAATAATATCGTCAGTGTCGATCATTATATCAAAATTTGATTCTATATCCGCAATCAACATCATATGACTCATAGAGTCCCATTTATCATGCTGTCCATAAGCAAGCTCGTCGGTAACTTCTTCTAATGGAATATCCAAAACACTAGCAAAAATATTTCGTAATTTTTCGTTCATTAACTTCTACTCAAAAATGTTTTAATCTGCTTGGTTGCTGTGATGTATGCGTCAGGCGTTAATCTTATCTTAATTAAACCTTGGCTGTCAGTTGGTGCCAAGGTGTAGCCAAGCACCTCATTATACCTTAGCGCCTCTCGATTTTCTGCTTTAACTACGGATCCTAATGCGTTAATTCCAAGCTCTTCAAAGGCATAATCTATTAAAAGTAAAGACGGAGAGAAAGCGACCAAGTTTCCCTTATAATCATTGTCTGCGATGTAAATTCCAATTTCTGCTTCACTGGCATCACTCAGCGCGGTATTTGCACGTATATTAACGACCCCGATCTCTTTTGCCTTTACGATGATTTTATAATGTGCTTGCCTATCACTGTTAAGCATCGCTGAAAACCAAGCTTGATGTTGTGCAATGGCGATAGGCTTGTCATCTAGCATATTTGCTCGGACGCTTGGCTGATTACGCCAACTGAAAACTTTCTCCATATCATCATGGGTGAGCTGATGTAGCTCAATAGCGTAGCCGTGAAGCTTAGTTGCTATCATACTTATTCCCCTAACTTTTTTTGCCCCACACAAGCATTAATACTTGCAACAGCGGGAGTCATATTCAAAAAGTCAATAATCTCATTTGCAGATACAAAATCTATATCGTTACCAAAATGCGTTATCACCCTTTCAACGAGTTGGAAATCTTCCAACTCATCAACGCAAAGGCGCAAATGGGCAGAGCGCGGTGGTGAAAAAGAAAGGCTAGCACATTGAAATAATGTCGGATGTTGATAAAAATAAGGTGTAACATGCTCCTGTTGATACGCCTCTTTAGCGTCGTTAAATACCTGGAGAAGCCCTTTAAAGTTAAAGATTTCAGCATCAAAACCTCTGGGAATGGTATTTACATCAATATTTGAATAATCAGTCCCTGACTCTAAATGAAATTGAATAAGCGCATCAATCAAGGCTGGATCAACAAGTGGGCAGTCACCTGTTAACCTAACGATATAATCACTTTCAGTTAATGCAAGTGCTTGAGCAGCTTGAACAAAGCGCTCTAAAACATTGTGCTTGCTGCCTCGTCGAACGATGACGTCTTTATCGGACAAGTGTGTGACAATACAGTCATCATTTTTTTCAATGCTGGTGACAATAACATGCTGATGAGCTTGTTTTACCTGAGCTACTCGTTCAATATGATAATCGAGCAAGCTGCGGCCATTTATTGCTTTTAATACTTTCCCCGGAAGACGCGTGGAATCAAATCGAGCTTGGGAAAATATATACACACTCATTGCACTACATGCTCCCAAGCTAAAGGTGTGCCAAATTCAACGTCTTGCGCAGCCACTTGCCCAATTACTTCATTTAAGTGTCTTGGATGCAACCCTTTACCTGGGCGCACCGAACGTACGTGTTCAGCGGTGAAAATCTCGCCTCGTTTGATCGTTTTAGCAACGTACAAAGAGCGTCTAAATGGTGCGTTATCCTGCTCACTGTCAGTTAGACGGTAATTGACCTCACCTAAACTCGCGTGAGTATCTTTCACCCTTGTAACGAGTCGACTGAATTGATCTTCATCCAAAGAGAAAGCCGAATCGACACTGGAATCATCTCCTTTGAGCTTAAAGTGCTTCTCAATCACACATGCTCCTAAAGCCGTAGCGGCTATTGCAGCAGTATCATCAAGACTGTGATCACTGAGTCCAACAGGCACACCAAGCTTTCGTTGCAGATCAGTAAGTGTGGTTAAATTACAATCAGCAATTGGAGTTGGATAACCACTAATGCAATGTAAAACGACAAGCTCTGTACCTCCGGCATCAGCAACTGCTGCAACGGCTTCTTGGATTTCATCAAAGGTCGCCATACCAGTGGACATGATAATTGGTTTTTTTGTGCTCGCGGCGTACTTTATTAAGCCAATATCGGTGAGTTCAAAAGACGCAATTTTATATGCTGGACAATTAAGATCTTCCAGTAAATCGACTGCTGTATTATCAAAAGGTGAAGAAAACAAAGTTATATTGTTTTTTTTCGCTTGCTTAAATAAAGCCGCGTGCCACTCCCATGGTGTATGGGCTTCCTCATACAAATCATATAACGTCCTTCCCTGCCAAAGCTTTTCTTTTACTACAAACTCAGGGCCATTATGATTCAAAGTAATCGTATCAGGTTTATATGTTTGAATTTTAAGTGCACTTACACCCGTTCGCGCTGCTACATCAATCAGCTTGAGAGCATGGTCAAGGCTGCCACCATGGTTTCCAGAAAGCTCTGCGATGATGTATGGCCCACTGTTTGAACCAAGCTCAATACCATCAATCATCATTGATTGTTTAAAGTTACTTTGACTATATTTATTCATCGTTTTCTTCAATGTCTTATAAGGTGCAAGATTGCATCGCAAATCCGCGAAGCAGCCAAGCCATCCACTACTTTTGCACTCTGCTGAGTGTACACGTTCTTTTTATCGGCTGAATCCAATAACAATAAAGCGGTATCTACGATATTTATGATGTCAATTTCTTCTCTGCCATCAATTGCGCTATACGCATTATTATTCAATGGCGAATATAAAGCTTGAGACTGATTATTTGCAACTACTAACGCTATTGATGGTACGCCTAAAAACATTAACTCATACAAACTACCACCAGCTCCAGTAATCGCTATATCCGCATCTGACATGAGCATAGGGAGTTTATTACTGTCTATATGCAGTTCAAACTTTGTCGAACTTTTGAGCCCCTCAAGAGCATAGAGTGTTCTGTGATCACACGTGCTGGAAACAGCCAAAACAATTTTAGTGACCTGTTGAGAGGTAAGTAGCATCTTGCAGATTGCAACAGACAGTGCCTGAGCATCGCTTCCGCCCAAACACACAAAAATGTAGCCTGGCTTAAACCGTGGACGAGATCTATAAGGTATAAACTCACTTCTAACCAACCTAAAGTCAGAGCCTTGCAAAGTTTTGTTTGCTAGCAAGTCAGTCTTGTTGAAGTCGCTAGGGTTAATAATCAAATCTAAAAAAGGTAAATTGAGATATGTATTGTCGTCAAAAAGAACCAGTCTTTTAGCTTTTTTCCGTAATTGTTCAAAATCTGCATCAGAAACATTATAGTCATCTACAATTAATGTATTCATTTCCGGTAGTTTTTGTACCCAGTCGGCTTCTGCTTCTAGTTGACATACTTTTACCCCAGTTGCCTCTAACTTTAGCACTAACTCTTGAGTAATTTCATGGCATAAAAGAAATACTTGCTGATTTTGGTCAATTAACGCCTCTATCAATGCTATTTGCCTCATTATATGACCAAAACCAAGTTTCCTACTCGCGTTTGCATATATAAAAACCATAGCAATTACTCTTAACAGCTTAATTCAGAAATATCATAACAAAAATATGTCAATGATATAATGCAAATCAAACCTTTTAGTTATCAGTAGAACCGTGCTTTTCCAAAATAAAACAAATACATATTATCTCAACTGGTCTATAATTTGCATTAAGATCCAGACATATTCTGAAATTTCGACACATTATGAAACCTAAAATTATCATTTTTGGTGCTGGAGAGGCAGGCAAAGCAGCCTATGCCCATTTGAAAGCAGATCATGAAATCATTGGCTATACAGATAATGATAAAAATAAGCAAGGCACGTATTTGAATGGCTACCCTATCAAAGACGCAAATTGGATACTTAGTCAGAATTTTGACTTTATTTATATCGCTAGCGAGTTTTTTGAACAAATCAAGCATCAGCTTGAGCATACTTTCCATGTGAAAAGCCAGCAAATTCATATCTTACCTGCTCATGCGATTAAACAGACTAAATTAGGACAGCCGACAGCTAAAAAAAATGCACTGAAGCTCTTGGAATTGGTCACTGCTACACTTAACACAAGTGTGCTAAATTATTATGTAGATGCAGGAACATTATTGGGTATTGTTCGTGATAATGCACTTATCCCTTGGGATGACGATTTAGATATTGCAATAAACAGTCAAGATACTGAGCAGTGTTTCGCTGCTTTGAATGAGTTACTCCCTGTACTTGACAAACAGTTTGGAACACCATGGGAAATATTCATTAACAAGGCTAATTCTACTTTTCATTGTATCGACAAAGGTAGCATTTCATCTTATAAATTAAGGCCATGCTCTGCTCATAGCGATTTGCCACAACTAGATGTATTTATTAAATATGTCGATGCTGGTTCAATGTATTATGTTATTTCGTCAAGAGGGTTTAGCATGCCAAGTAAGCACCTACTCTTAACGGAGGACATAACATTCAATAATTGTATTATGAATATCCCAAGTGAGGCGACCCAATATCTTGAGGCTCATTATGGCTCAGACTGGCATACTCCAAAAAAAGATTGGAATTTGAGTATGATAAGCAGTGCAACTGTGTTTAAAGGTGAATAGGACTAATTTACAACGCCAGATTCGTAGTAGACTCTAATCGAGAAACCCTCTTGGTGTGCGTTGAGCATATATCTTATTATCCGATTTAGTGTTTGTAACAAAGGCAATGTCAATTAGCAGCTAAACCTAAAGGTGAAAAATGACAACTAACCCTTCCTTGAAATCAAGTCAGCGTCACGAACATGACTTCCCGGTCGTAGATGATGAAAACGCAATAGCTCATTTTCATCATCTACGAGCACAATTCATTGCATATCTTAAAAAGTCGTTGGCTACATGCAACTCAGCTAACCAGAAATATATCGAACTCGATCTACCTACGCTAATGATATTGGAGAACCGCTTTTCCACTCACAATGACTTTTGTTCTGTTCGACTAAAGGGATATTCTTCGTTCACAGAAAGAGAGCAAATACATGTCGCGATTAATTGCGCTAATGCTCTTGCTATTCATAGCCATGAACTTAAAGATTTAAACTCTCTGAATAGCACGATAAAAATGCTTGATTGGCTAGAGCCTAAAATCACTACTAGTCCTACTACGATGTTAGATAAGGAACAAACAAAAATATTACTTAACACGCTAGAGCTTGAGCACAAATTACTATTGGAGCATGGTTTTGCTATCTAATCAAAAGTTTGGATTATTATATTTCCCAGGCCCTAGAGCATTGGCTTATGTTAACGTACTTGCGAACCAAAAAGTTTTACCCTCTATAATAATCACACTAGCCAACAAAAGAGGTGAAAATGGTATTCGTAAATCACGTGACTTACCGTTTGGCGAAAAGTTGTTCCCTAAATACCTAACAATTGAAGATTTCTCAAAGGGTGAAAATATTCCTATCGTGGAGTTAGATGTTGAATCAATCAATCACCCTGATGTAATCTCTGCGCTTTCAAACAGCGGACAGAGAGAGTGGTTATTTACAGGAGGAGGGATACTAAAACAACCACTGTTTGAAGTTGGTATAAAATATATTCATATCCATCCTGGTAAACTGCCTGAAGTAAAGGGAAGTACATGTTTTTACTACTCCTTGCTATTTAATAACACGCTACATGCTAGCGTATTTTATATGACACCCAAGCTAGATTCAGGAAAGGCGCTGTTAGTCAAACCTTTCAACATTAATATCAAGCCTAGTGATCTTAGTTCTGAGTTTATTGACTATGTTCTAGATCCTTGGATCAGGGCAAGCGCGTTAGCAAGTTTTATCAAGCAAGAAAGCTATGATATAACTCCCTTGGATACCCCTTCCAATAGGCCGTGTTACATTATGCACCCAGTGCTAAGAGCGCTAACAATTAAAAAACTTCATTCTCGCTTCGATGTCAACAAACCTGAAGGTATTTTTGATGGTGAATAAAAAAGGCTCAACGATTTGGATAACAGGGTTATCCGGAGCTGGAAAAACAACGATAACAAATTTACTGATCCCACAGTTTCAAGGCATGGGAATTAACCCCATCATACTAGACGGGGATGAAATACGAGCAGCTATAAGAGATCCACACTGGCAATTTGATACAAATAGTCGACTTCTTGGCTCCTATCGTTATTCAAGACTAGCTCGCCTTTTTACTCATCAAAAGCAAGTAGTTATCGTACCTACTATTAGTATGTTTCACGAAGTGCAACGCTGGAATCGTGAATATATACCAAATTATTTTGAAGTATTTTTAGATGTTGATATCAAAGCGAGAATATCTAGGGACCCCAAGGGCTTATACCAAAATGAGCCCTCACATATGGTAGAGGATAGCACTGCTGAACTGCCGCAGTTTCCCGATATGCGCATATTGAATAATGGTGAAATAGATGACGCAACCGTAAAGGCGGAGGAAATCTTTACTGAATGGAAAAAGGTTATCTATGATGCGTAGCAGAGATCAAAAATTACCAAGCAAAGTACAGCGCTTAATTGAGCTAAGTGGCTCTTTGTCTAACGCTTCTGTTCTTCCTGTATATACCCTTAATTTTGAACGTTGGAGAACAAACCGTACTGATTGTTTGAATCAAATTCAAAAAGAGTTTGATTCGCCTGTTATTGTACGCTCTTGTACAGTACAAGAAGACAGCACTACAACGAGTAACGCTGGTAAGTTTACCACTGAGCTTAATGTGAATTTGGATGAATTGAGCCTCACTAGTGCCATTAATAGCGTATTCTCCTCCTATGATGAATTAGATCATGAAAACATCTTATTTATTCAGCCAATGCTATTATGTCCAGATTATGTTGGCGTTGCTTTTAGTCATATTCAAGATACTGGGGCTGAATACTATGTCATTAGTGCAGATGAAAATAGGAATACTGAAGCAGTTACTTCTGGTGCCACTGAGGTAAGGACTTGGTTCGTTAGCCACCAATATGATGCGAGTGCTTACACATGGCAAAATCAAGTAATCAATTTGATAAAAGAGCTAAAAGAATTAAACATCTCAAAGTTCTTAGATATTGAGTTTGCAATAGAAAATAATAAAACTTACCTATTGCAGGTAAGGCCATTAATAGTACAAGAAAAAGTAGTCAAGAAATCTGAACAGTTGTTACTTGAACAGCAATGTATAGCCAAAAAGTTGAAGAGGCTATCGTCTAGACACCCATATTTGGTTGGCAAGCAAACTATATATGGCGTAATGCCTGACTGGAATCCGGCTGAAATCATAGGTATAAAGCCAAGACCTTTGGCTTTGTCACTGTACAAGTTTTTAATAACAGATGGGGTGTGGGCTCGACATCGAGCTATTTATAAATACAGAGATGTTGGTGAGCAGCACTTGATGACCATCCTTGGCGGTACTCCATATATCGATGTGAGAGCGAGTTTCAATTCATTTATTCCAGCCTCAATTCCTGAAGAACTTGCAGAAAAGTTAGCAAATCATTACTTGGATCAGCTCATAGAAAACCCTGCTTCTCATGATAAAGTAGAGTTTGACATAGTCTTTTCTTCCTTTGATTTCCAGTCACCTGACCAACTCTGTAAATTGGAAAAGCATGGATTCACCAAATCAGAAATCAGTTTAATCGAAAATAGTCTTAAGTCTTTAACAGAGCAAATTATCATTGATGAATTCAGTCCTGTGAACAGTGACCTGTGTAAAATTACCCAACTGATTGAAAGGCATGAAAAGGTATTAAATTCTGATTTAAATAAGATTGATAAAATCTTTTGGTTACTTCAAGATTGCAAATCCTTTGGCACTCTACCATTTGCAGGCTTGGCTAGAGCTGGATTTGTTGCCATCCGTTTTTTAAAGTCAATGGTTTACTCAAAGTTGATCTCGCAAAACGATTATGAATGTTTCCTTTCATCTATTGAGACCGTAAATAGCTTATTTCTCAAAGATAGAATAGAACTATCGTCTCAAGCATTGATTAAAAAGTATGGCCATTTGCGTCCTGGTACATATGAGATAACCTCACCAAGATACGATGAAAACCCTGAGAAGTTCATCCTAAATGAAAAGTTAGATGCACATAAAGTAACGGCTGAGTTTAATATCTCGCTTAAAAAACTAAATGCTATTGATGAAACGCTAAAAACACATCAACTCAACATTAATTCCATACAGTTGTTCAATTTTATAAAAAAAGCTATTGAGGCAAGAGAATATAGTAAGTTTATTTTTACTCGTAGCTTGAGTGATTCTTTGGTTTTAATTGAAAACTTAGGCAGACAAATAGACTTATCAAGAGAAGAGTTGAGCTATGCAAATATTGAAGATATTCTAAACCTCCATTCTACAAGTCATAGTGCTAAAGAAAAAGTACAGGCTTCCATCTCCGTTGGAAGAGAGTATTATCAACTATCGCAGTTAATAAAACTACCTGACTTAATCACTAAAGCCAGCGATCAGTTTATATTCTCACCACAAGCTACCCACCCTAACTTTATTACGCAACAAAGTATATCAGCAGATGTCGAAGTTAATTTAACTAACGGCTTGAAAGGTAAGATAGTCTGTATTGAATCAGCAGACCCTGGCTACGATTGGCTTTTTGCGGAAGATATCGCTGCGCTAATTACAAAGTATGGTGGGTGTAATTCGCATATGGCAATACGTGCTCAGGAATTACAACTACCCGCCATCATAGGTGCAGGCGAGGCCAATTTTGAGCGATGGAGCAATGCTACTTCGCTTATTATTGACTGTGAAAAAGAGAAGGTTGACTTAGTACTATGAAATTCATCGCGATAACTATGCGAGTTGACCACTGCGGGGTTACGTATCAAGAGAAAAGAGATGCTGTAGACCAAAAGTTACTTGAGTTGGTCGGAGATTGCGGCTTTTACCCTATACTACTTCCAAATAATCTTAAGGTTGCCAAGCAAGTATTGACAATTGTTAAACTGTCAGGTTTGATTTTCAGTGGCGGCAACGATCTCGTTAGCTATGGTGGAAGCACACCCGAGCGTGATGAGCTCGAAGTGTACCTTTTGGAGCATGCTATGAAGACGCAAACTCCTCTTTTAACTATTTGCCGCGGCACGCAACTCTTGATGGACTATTTTGGACAACCCCTTGTGAAAATTGACGGTCACGTAGGCTCGACACATACCATTATGTATAGAGAAGAAAGTAGAGTAGTTAATAGCTATCATAATTTAGGCTTCTACCATGTACCACAAGAATTCGCTGTTGAAGCAAAAGCCACAGACGGTGTTATCAAAGCCATCAAGCACAATACGTATCCTATTGTTGGTATAATGTGGCATCCTGAACGCGAGAGTGAATTTTCTCAATACGACGTCTCGCTTATTAAAGAGGTATTTAATTCGTGAATATAATCATCTTGGCCGCAGGAATGGGAACTCGTTTAAGACCCTACACAAATGATAAACCTAAAGCCCTTGTGAACGTACATGGGCGACCCATATTAGATTATCAACTAGATGTATTTAATACATTTGAGCAAGCTAATATCTCACTAGTTACAGGATATAAAAGAGAGTGTTTTGATAATTATAAACTAAGACAGTTTCATAACTCCGAGTATGACCAAACAAACATGGTTTTCTCCTTGTTTAAAGCTATTGATGTTTTGCAACAAGAGCAACCTACTCTAATTTGCTATGGAGATATTATTTTCAACGCTCGTATTGTCAAAAAATTACTTGTAACACCAGGAGACATATGTATTTCTGCAGATCTTTCGTGGCTGCAACTATGGCAAGACAGAATGGAGGATCCTCTGAAAGATGCAGAGTCCTTTAAAATGAACAAAGATACTGATCAGATCTTAGAGCTAGGCAAACCTTTAAAATGTGTTGAAGATGCTGAAGCCCAATACATGGGGTTAATTAAACTTTCAGAACACGGCTTGAAGAGTTTTATAAATCTATACAACTCAATCCCTTACAGTGAAGCCAAATCAATGTATATGACTGATTTTATACAACAGCTCATTAATCGTGGTAACGAGGTAACAGCCTCAACCCATAATGAACACTGGTATGAAATAGACAGTACGCAAGATTTAGAAGCTTTGAGCTCACAAAAGCTACAAGATATTATAAAAAGCTAATGTGTTAAGTGCTTGTTAAGAGCAACTTGTACTTTCATTCATTATGCTTTGCCTAGTATTATTAGTAAGCAAAGCATAATTTCTTTATTTCTTTATTTCTTTATTTCTTTATTTCTTTATTTCTTTATATGAAAAATAGAATAAGTTGAATTTGCATGCCATCCTTTTTTTTGATAAATCACCTCAAAGCCTTTTGAAAATAAACACTGAAAATTTTCAGGGTTGTTATATATAATATAAATATCACTATAGGAATGAATGACACTATCTAAAAATTTGGAGAGTATCTTCTCTGAAAAAGGGTTATATAAATAAAGGCAAAGATTACTTGCCTTTGTATTAAGAGTAACATTTGTCACGTCTTCAAGAAGAACATTAACTTCAGCACCAGATGTGTTATTGATATTATCTAAGCAAATTTTATGCAGTTCTTCACTGTACTCAATCCCTAAAATGTAGGGTGTATAGTTTTTCAATAGCTTTCGCCATACTAAGAGAACTTTCCCTTTTCCACAGCCTGCGTCTATATAATCAAAGTCACTAGGAGAGTGTGAGCTCAAGGTGAAAACTCTTTTTGTCGATTCTTTTATAATAGAAGTCCAACTACTTTCATACTGTACGCCTTCACCAAGATTTTTTAACTTGTCTTTGTACTCCTCTTTTGGGAGCCACATGTGTGTATTAGTACCATAAAGCAAGTCAAACATGTGATTTTCAATAAAATAATTATATGGAAGACGAGGTCCTCGCTTTTGAAACATACGCCAATAGTTTGACCACATAACTATTTTTTAACTCTTCTTAGAAAGCCCATCGGCGCGACTGTTATCTGAAGTTTTGCGTGAATTTCTGAATCCACTTCAAAATCGTCAGTGGACTTCAAAAACTCTCTAACAGCACTGTAGGGGTTATTACCTTTACCCCACGGTCTATTTGGAAACATATCCTCGGGCATAGCCTCAATAATAGTGTCGTATACGATACAATAACAAGTTTCAGAAACCAGTGGAGAATATGCTTGAAGCTCTTGAATCACGTGATCATGTGTATGATTAGAATCCAAGATAACCATAACTCGGTTATAGTCTTTAGCCTTTTCACACACCAATTGTACGACATCGCTAGAAACACTTGAGCCCTGAATTAATTCAATTTTATGAGCAAGTGGATGAGACTCGATTGCATCACGATTGTGTTGTCTAATATCTATATCAATCCCTATTACTTTTCTACCAGGGCTTAACGGATCTAATTGCTTTTTCTGAGCTACAGCGTCAGTATAATCCAATAGCGCTAATAATGACGCACTAGCGATAACAGAGCCTCCATGTGCGACACCTGTTTCAATGATTAAATCTGGCTTGGTTGACCAAATTATTTCTTGCAGTGCCCAAACATCATTTGGAAATTGAATTGCGGGACGACCAAGCCAACTAAAATTATATGACCAATTATACGGCGCACTCTGACGGATCCACTCGACGGATAACGCTTCTAATTCATCAGCATTCTTTAGCTTACGTACATTCTCAGCCACTTCTTTTTGAAATTCTTCGGATTTATTCATTTATAAAATCTAACCAATTTGTTGTTTTTGAATGAAGGTGTGTTCCAACTGAACTTCCTAAATTTGCTATCGTATCAAGTGAAGTTACGTATGGAGTAAACAAGCCAAAATTTTGGCTATAAGGGGTGGTATTATAGTTCATGTACTCCACAGTAATTCCTTTATCATCAAACTTTTCATGTTCGAGATAGTTTTTAGCACCATGACCTGTGATATAGGTAGAAGCACCAACTCCCTTACAAATATTTAAAATTTTCTCACTTCCGCTTCCTTTTGAGCAAGCTAAATCAGATGCTTTATAATACTCAACATTATTATCCATGCCCCAATAGCGTGCAACGGCTCTCATAGATGCAATAGTCAGTTCAGCTAAACTCTGATGATTTGCTTTCGCGACTTCCCGAAATACCTCAATTGCATCACTGTAATAAGGGCTTTGCTTAAGATTGTGAGCAAGGAGTTGTTCGTGATTTTCTTTCCAGTTTTTCGTGTAGTCAATTTCAGAGGACATGATAAGCTGAGAGCGGGATAGCCTCTTAACTGGTACTGACAGCCACTTGCTACCGCTATCAGTTTTAATTTGCACTCTATTATAAAAACCACGTGCGAGTTGAACATCATCTAAAAACACAAAAGCATCAGCCAAATGTAACTGCTGAAACATCCCTATCCATGGAAAATACATGGGTTGTGAAATAACGACTTTTAAATTATTACTAGTCATACCCTATCTCTTTTACAAATCGCTCAAATAGCACATTAATATCCAGCTCTAACTCCGAGGGGAAGTCGCCTCCCTTTTCAGCATAAGCTAGCCAAAGTAAAGTTAAATATACTTTTTGGATAAATGATACTCGCTCCCACATGCTGTAATTGAACTGTAAATTCGCTTCATGCGTAATTTGCGCTTTAATATCACCGCCATCAACATCATGGTTAACTCTGTGGATTGTAGCGGCTATAACGCTACAATTATCATCGTATGCCCTTTTAAGAGCATTGAGTCCTTTGTAGCTCGGCAGTTTGGATGGGTGTATGTTGTATACTTTAAAACTGTCATAAAGTGCTTCGGAAATAATTTTTTCTGTAAATAATATAACACTAGTTATTTCGTTTTCTTGAAACCATACTTTGCATTTATTGTTGAAGTCTCCATCAGCACTACTATGGAACTTACACTCGAAGCCGAGTTCATCGAGTTCAGGTCCTATTTCGGCGTTATTTATCCCGAAAAAGAACACAGACACACTTTTTACTTGCCTGTATAGGCTAACAGCAGCTTTTACTGCTGATGCCTTCGAATCGCAAAAAACACCTACTCTCACGTTACCTTCTTTGATGTTAAATAGCCGCAGATACAATCCACAACATAAGCCTGCTGCTCAAAAGTCATATCCACAAAACTTGGAAGGTTAAGGCCTCTACGAGAAAGATAAAGCGCATTTTTACCACTTTGCATATTGTCTACTATTGGTTGCTCACTCAAAGGCCAAAAGAAACGACGTGCATCAATTTGATTATTTTGCAAATGTGTAATCAGCTCGTCTATGTTGAATGAGTCCTTAGTATTAAAAATCAGCGTGGGCATCCAGTATGAATTGACTTCATTTAGGTTTTCTGGGTTGAGTACCACATCAGGAATATTCATACAGAGCTTTTTATAGTGCTCAAAGATTTCCCTTTTTCTTTGCACTATTTCGTTTACTCTTTTCAATTGAGAAACACCTAATGCAGCTTGAAGATTAGACATTCTATATTTATAGCCGAGTTCTGAAGCCCAAAACTGACGCTGTTCATTTTTCGCTCTGCCGTGATTGTTAAGCTGCCTACATTTCTCTACAAGCTTCTCATCAGAGGAAACTAACATTCCACCTTCCCCTGTGGTAATGGCCTTTGTTCCATGAAAAGAAAACACACTGAAGATCCCAAAGGAGCCTGCTTTCTTGTTGTTATATTCCGAGCCGATGGCCTCAGCAGCATCCTCGATTAAATATATCCCATAGCGTTTTGCAATGTCTTCAAGTTCATCTAGTTCACAGAGGTTTCCATAAAGGTGAGTCGCAATAATCGCTCTTGTTTTTGAAGTTATCGCTTTTTCAACCTCATTGGGATCGATACACCAAGAACGCCTGTTCACGTCTACTAACACTGGTGTTGCATCGAGATAAAGAATAGGCGCGATCGTTGCGACCCAATTTGTGTCAGCTAAAATCACCTCATCACCCTTGCCTACCCCAAGAGCCGACAAACCAAGGTGTAGAGCACCAGTGCAGCTAGAAGTGGCCATCGCATAAGGTACACCGATATACTCTGAAAACTCTTTTTCAAATTTATCAACGTATTCATAGCAGCGCTCTCCCCAGCCATCCGCTGCAGCTTCGGTCACGAGTCGTACGTCTTCCTGCGTAATACTTGGTCTTGTATATGCTAATTTATCCATCAAAGATCTCTAAGTTTGGAATGGCAATGCAATATTTCCAGTTAACTCTACTATTAGTCGCTAAGTATTGGCATATCTCATCTTTAATATTCCAAGGGAATATCACGACATAGTCAGGCTTATATGACTCAATAGCGTCAGGTGGCAAAATTGGAATATGGGATCCTGGTAAATATTGATTTTGTTTTGAAGGTGCAGAGTCAAACACAGCTGATATTAAATTATTTTTAACGCCTGCCGTATTTAACAATGTATTTCCCTTAGCTGCTGCGCCGTACCCAACAACGGTTTTCCCAGCCAACTTTGCATCGACGAGAAATGCTTTGAACTCTTCACAAATCTGAGTGACTTTTTCGGAAAATGCTAAGTACGTTGACGGTTCGAATAATTTAGCATCAATTTCTTTTTGTTTAACCTCATTCACTGACGGAGCAACATGATGAGAAGATTCTTGATGAGATGCCCATACTCGCAAACTTCCACCGTGAGTAGATAGTTCTTCAACATCATAAACTTTCAAACCTGCTTTAGATAGAATTTCCTCTACCACACATAAATTCAAGTAGGAGTAATGTTCATGATAAATAGTATCAAATTGGTTTTGTGTAACAATGTTAAGAAGCGATGGGAATTCTAATGTTACCGTGCCAGCCTCAGAAAGTAATTCCTTAAACCCTTGCACGAAACTATTTATATCAGGAACATGAGCTAATACATTGTTAGCAATGATTAGATCTGCTTTTCCGTAGTCCATAGCAATAACATTAGCTAGCCTTGTATCAAAAAACTCTTCAATTACATTTATTCCTCGAGCTTTAGCTGCTCTAGCGACCGCAGCGGTAGGCTCCACCCCTAAGTTAGGTATTCCATTTTTAACAAAGTTTTGTAGGAGGTATCCATCGTTAGATGCTACTTCCACAACTAAACTGTCTTTATTTAGTCCTAGCTTTTGGGTTACAACTTCTGTGTAAGATTTTGCATGCTTCAACCAACTAGCTGAAACCGAAGAAAAATAAGCATATTCATCAGTGAATAACACTTCCGCTTCAACTTGATCATCTGTTTGAACAAGCCAACATTGTTCGCATACAAGCACTCGTAGGGAGTAAGTTATTTCATTTTTAAAAGCATCTTTATCACGCAGGTAAGCATTGGAAGCTGGCGAACATCCTAAATTTACCATCTCTAGTGCCAGTTCATTTCCACAGTGTCGGCAATTCATATTGTTACCCCATCAAAATCACATGGAAGCGTTTGGAATTGAGCATCTTTATCAGAATAAACCGTGACTGGGATCGGCAGCTCAAAACTCAATAATTTATCATCATACCGCACACCAAACTCGTGTTCTGGCTCGTACGGTGCGGTGTGGAAATAGAGCATCTCGCAATCTTCCTCCAAAGTTAAAAAGCCATGAGCACAGCCTGGGGGAATAATGAGCATTTTATCTGGCGTATCCAACTCTATTTGAATACACTCTAGAAAACTTACTGAGTGTTGACGAAGGTCTACGATGAGGTCTAATACTCTACCATTAATGCATCTAACCATTTTGTATTCAGGCAATGAACCAAGCTGACAATGCATTCCACGCAAAGTACCTGCTTGTGCTGAATATGAACTATTCACTTGGCAAATTGAAGAATGGCCTATCACCGGTTGTAGCGCTTGTTCATCAAACCACTTAGCAAAACTTCCTCTTGCATCAGAAAATGCGGTCCTTTCGGACAAAAATACGTCTTGTATACTGAGTGATCTTAGGGTTGACACCATTTTGCTCCAATTTTTCTCGAATCATTTATAAATGCGTTAAGTTGACTGGTGCTGATAATATTGTTGTTAATATAATACTCTCTATACCATTGTGCTGTATGTTCAATAACTTGCTCAATAGGCCAAATAGATTTCCACTTCAACAACTCGTACGTTTCACTACTATCTAGGGCTAAGTGCTCAGCCTCATAAAGTGAACTAGGAGTGGGTTTCCAGTCGAGGTTTGGAATAAAACGACTCATTAATGACAGAACATCTGACACGGAGGCTAAATGCTCAACCGCGGGACCAAAGTTCCATGCTCGTGCAAACACTTTATCACCAATTAAAAGCCGCTCCCCTAGCTGAAGGTAGCCTGCTATTGACTCCAAGACATGTTGCCAAGGCCGCACAGCATTAGGGTAACGAATAGAGAGGCTGTCGCCACAATATGCCTTTCTTATAATGTCTGGTACTAAGCGATCATCTGACCAATCACCTCCACCAATTACATTACCTGCTCGAGCTGTTGCTACTAAAGTATTTGAGTGTTTATAGTAACTCTCACGATAACTATGGACTAACACTTCACATGCAGCTTTTGACGCACTATACGGGTCACTTCCCATGAGTCTATCTTCCACTCTAAAGCTCTTTTGTTCGCCATTGTTCTCGTATACTTTATCCGTGGTTACTACAACTATTGCTTTTACTTTCGTGCAGTGTCGTGCACACTCCAGTAGGTTCAGCGTACCCGTTAGATTTGACTGCCAAGTTTCTTCAGGCTTATTGTAGCTTTTTCGCACAAGTGGCTGAGCTGCTAAGTGAAAAATAATATCAGGTTCAAAATCATTTATCAGCTTATCTATCACCCCTCGCTCTGCAATATCCCCAAAATAGTTACATACAGCCAAACCAAGTTTGTTATAGTGAGTACTATTTTTATCTTCAGGCAGAGATAGCCCAGCAACTTCAGCCCCAAGAAGCTCAAGCCATAAACATAACCAACTACCTTTAAAACCACTGTGCCCTGTTACCAGTACCTTCTTTCCGGCATACATTTCATTGAACATTGATCACCAAACCTTCCAGGGTGCTTTATTTGATTGCCACAGCGCTTCTAGCTGATTCTTATCCCTCAATGTGTCCATTGCATGCCAGAAACCTTTATGCTTATAGGCGTTTAACTGTTCATCTGCTACCAGCTTTCTCAGAGGAGCATCTTCAAAACTGTCGTTTATACCATCTAAATACTCAAACACTTCTGGTTCTAACACGAAAAAGCCTCCATTGATCCAAGCTCCATCTCCAGCTGGCTTTTCTTGAAACGAGACAACCTTACTACCATCAACATCCAATGCCCCATAACGTCCTGGGGGTTGAATTGCAGTAACTGTAGCAACCTTTCCTGCATTTCTGTGAGACGAGATAGTGTCTTGAATCGGCAGATCAGTAACGCCATCTCCATATGTGAAGCAAAATGTATCGTCCCCAACATAATCTTTTACTCTTCGTAATCTCTCACCAGTCATACTTGTGTCTCCAGTATCGACTAGAGTGACTTTCCAAGGCTCCGCATGCTTTTGGTGAACTGTCATCTCATTTTTAGACATGTCAAATGTTACATCTGACATATGTAGAAAATAGTTCGCGAAATATTCTTTAATTATATATCCCTTATACCCTAAACATATTATAAAATCATTGATTCCATTGGCTGAATAGATTTTCATTATATGCCATAGTATGGGTTTACTTCCTATCATAATCATTGGCTTCGGACGAAGATGTGACTCCTCGCAAATCCTAGTACCAAGGCCTCCAGCTAAAATAACAGCTTTAGTCACAATATTCTCCAATCAAAGGCAGTTAGTTAAAATAGAAAAACTCTAGTTCTTCGTTTATGTTATTAGAAACAGAGTATAAAATTTCTTCATAGGATGAGAGTGAAGTAATCAAAACTGGCCCATCTTTATTATTTAATGAAGAAGCATCCTCAATTAATACACCCTCTACTCGAGTTCCGCATTTGTTAGGATCAGAATCAACCACTCGTGCTACCTTTTTTGGATGTGGCGCTTTTTTTATCACCTCAGCTGCTAATTCTGATGAGCCATATATTTGTATAGAGTCTACTTCTTCAAAAAAATCTTCCAGACTAACAACTGCTACATTATTACCCCTTAAATATAGGCTTTTTTCTTTTTTCTTTTTATTTAAGCTTTGAAAAGTATTCACACTAAGCCATGAATCTGGCTCATTGCCTAATGTGTTTAAAAGCTCCACACTATAGCTATTTTCTATCGCGCTTAATATTTCAAAAAGTTCACATTCATACTTCTTATTTTTATCCACGAAAAACCAAGACTTTACTATTTCAAAGCTGCTTGACCAAAAAAAACTTTGTAAGCCTGAGCCATTATAGTCACTTGTCTTGGAAAACGAATCTAGAATTAATTTAACGGATAGTACATTGCCAAAGATGAGAAAATGCTTAACGGCTAGCCAGTGATATGGCTTACTTCCGAGGAGATATGCTTCGTAAATTCTTTCGTCTGTCGTAGTATTGCTGACCTCACCAAATGTAGGAAAGCCACTCAGAGTTGATCCGCTATTTTCCCTTAGCTGACGGTAAAAGTCCACAAAGCTATCAACAGATGCTCCTTGGTTAAAATAAGGCCGTTTTGATAATTGAGGCTTAGCTTTTTTTGTTGCAACACTCAAATAGTTTGGGTCTTTTATGTACTCCTCTAGCTCTAAAACTACAATTGGGCAGTTCGATGCTTCAAAGAATACATGCTCACTATATTGACGGTGACAAATAAAAGTACCAGCATTTTTATAATCATAAATATAGCTTTTTGAGTCACTGAAAAAGAAATTTTTCTGTTCCTTAAATCGTTCTCGTACGCTTTTTATCAACGGATGCTCTAAGTCTTGTGGAAATGGCCTAAAGACTAACTTTTTATTTGGAAAAATTTTAAGTAAAGAATCTATAATAGAGGGTAAGTACTGAAGCTTCTCTTGACACTCAATATCAAGGTTTGAGAGATGATATATAATATCTGATCCTCCCTCATATGAGCTTTTAAGATAATCTAATTTTGGCGAACCAAACGGAACGATTCTTGTCCCTCTAAAATTACGATAATCTAATTCAACTGGAATAGAATCTCGCCATAATGAATCATCAAATGGGATCCATTCTCTAATCGCAAGAATGAAGTCAAAATCAAATATACCACCATATTCTTTTAAAGACTTCTTAATAGGTATATCAGGACCATGGGGCAATAAGACTCTGAAACCTTTGTAGTAGGTTAAAATTTCAAAGGGAAAATTCGATTCTGGAAATACAATCAAATAGCACCTTTCAATTTTATACTTTTCATTTGCGCCACAAAAAAATACGTTACTTCTTCGCTCAATTTCATCAGAGAAATCAGAATCTTTTATTACCAATATTTTAAAGCTTTTATTTTTACTCAATTCATTGATAAATAATTCAAATAAGTCAAGCCCCGGTGAGTCAAAGACCACAAAACCAATATCAAAGCTTTCAGCTTCTTTAAAAAGCATGTTTTAGCCCTAACATCTTCACTGAAGTACAGACATAGTCTTGTTGATACTTGATAGCATCGTAAATAGATAATCCATTCTCAAAAACACTCTTTCTCGGTGCTGCTATACCTTTCTCCCAATGTAAACTAGCGAGTTCTGAAGCTGCAACATTACTCACAGGAACGTTAGATTTAATCAACCCGCTATGATAAATTTCATATTCACATGCCTCTACATCATCTTCTAAGCGTGGAGACCCCCTGAACTTGCTAAGCTGATTATTTATTTCTAAAAGCAATAATTCTTTTTCACAGGAGTCTGGTTCATCAATATTCTGTGCTTCTTTTAGTGCCCAACCCAAGAAGTTAACTTTATTGATCTCTGCTTGCTTTAGCAATCCATATTGTGACAGCTGTGACACCCTTAAATAGTCGGCTGATATATTGGCGCTATGCCCAAACCACACACCTTTAAATAGCATTGACTCTCTGAATTTCTCCTTGCTACTGAAGTAGTAGGTGGAGCTTTCAATACATTTTTCGATCGATTTTTTAGTTTGCTCTCCATAGGAATATTCTGGAACATTTAAGACCAACATTAAACTGATCCCTATATCTAGACACTTAGGGTTTTCATTTAATATCCCTAGCATAGAAGTAAAATCAGGTGAACAAGGCGGGAAAATTAAACCAAAATTTTCTTTTACTTTTTTTATAACAGAACTTCGAACAAAACCGCTATATATCTTCCCATAATTGTTTCTGTTACGGTATTTTCGATAAAAAAGCGGCTGAGAAAACTCAAATCTCCGCTCTAATTCTTCCGATGCTGAATACTCAATGCTGTTATAAGGCTTCATTAAAGGGTGATACTCACCATTTAAACGCTCATTGTTTACTTCTTTGCACTCGAAATGTTCAAACTGCCAAGTTACGACGTCATAACTATGTAGGTTTTCCAGCTTCGAGATCGATTTCAAAAAGTGCTTTGTAAACATGAACTTATCAGATATTATTGTTACCCATTCACCTTTAGCAAATTGTATAGCATATTCCCAGTTTTCACACATATTGAGTCGATTAATTGGGCGTACATATTTGACTTTTACGTTTGAAAGTAGCTCACAAAGCGCTTTGGTTTCGGTCAGAGGAATGGTGCCGTTATCAGATATGATAATTTCATAATTTTGAAAATCTTGCTCCAGCAAAAGTTTCAAACAGTGGAGGACGAGCTCCGGCCTATCTTTTGTAGGTAACACAATCGAGAATTGAGGATACTGTTGTGACATAAATATTGTTGGTAATACTATATAATTTTATTATCGGCTCAAATGAAAAATACTTAAATCTAAATATTCGAACCTTTGACTTATGAAATAGTGAGTATACATGAAACAACTAAAGCATTCTCCAAATCAATTAAAGAAACAACCTCTTGTTTCCATTATAATACCATGCTTCAATGATCCTACAAATGTTCACTATGCAATTCAAAGCTGTATTGAGCAGACATACACCAATATAGAAGTGATCATTATCGATGACGGCTCTGTGCCTAAACTCAATATTGATTTTCAATTGTATCCTCCTAATGTAAAACTCGTTCATCAGAAAAACCGGGGCGTTGCAAAAGCAAGAAATTATGGCGTTAAGCTTTGTGAAGGGGAATATCTCAAGTTCTTAGATTCAGATGATGAGTTGCTACCAACATGCGTAGAGACCCAAGTTAAACAACTACTAAATAGCAGTGACACTATTTCATTTATTGGTTATCGAACTGTTTTTGGGAAGAAGAGTATTGAAGGCACTCCAAAGTTTGATAACTTTTTAGACGCAATTTTTCAAGGTAATATTGCACCACTCCATTGTGGTTTATATCCAAAATCAGCTATTGAGAATATAGGAGGTTTTGGTCATGAAGGACCTATAGGTGAATCATTTGAAGATTACGATTTTCACGTAAAACTCGCGTTCTCAAATATACATACCATCGTTAGTCATGATGTCGGTGTAATATACAAAAAAAGGCCTCAAAGCCGCTCTTCAGACCAAAAAAAAGCTTTCAGTGCAAACATATTTATCTTAAAACAGGCAATAGCCCACATTGAAAAACCAAATGAAGAACTATCAAATAGCATCATTAATGGATTATGTGACCTTGCAATACAATCAGGTCAATACTCAACATTATTCACGGAATTCCAGCTTATACTTAAAAAGCTACGGTTCTCTGATAAATCTGAAAAGACTTTTCGCTACAAAATTATAGCTTCAAACCGTCTAAAGTGTGGCTCCGAGTCGGCTAAGAAATGGTGGCGCCTTATTTTTGACGCGTTACCAGCAACTACTCCCCCCACATCAGACCTTATTCCACCAACTTATTCCGTCAGAGCTTCAAGCCTTGAACTACACACACATAAGTTTGATGGTCCTTTACTAGCCGAAGCACTTATGCGATGCCTTAAAGCTAGAGACATTTATTTATGGGGTGTGAGCCCCACAAGTGAACAATGGATACAAATACTTCACTTTTTTGGTAAAGCCCCTACTGCTCTTGTGGATTCGAACCCTCAAGCTGCTAGCTTTAATGGACACAACTGCATAAAACCAGAATCTCTGACGCTAGGTAAAGAGGATGTCATTATCATTTGTTCTAAATCAGCATATTTCGCTATTTATGAATCCTGTATTGGCTACGGCTGGGAAGAAAATATTATACATTATGTATGAACGACGCTCTAGGTAATGCCGGTCTCAGAGAGAGCCGCATTACCTAAAGTCTATCCTTGTTAATTTCTATGGTATAGCTCCCAGTCACACTTTTCTAGCAGCTGGGCAGAACAGTGCTCTTTCATCTCTTCTAGATAGGCTATCCATAACTGATTTAAGTCTTTATATATCCCCAAAGAATTTTCGCTGTCATCATACTTAAATAAGTGAGTGATCATAGGACAATGATAGTAAAGCAAAGATCCTTTAATTATATGAAAAATGTGACTATAGCGAGTATTTCTAAAGGCAAATAAATATCGCTCTTGCCGTTGCAAGTTATTAGAAGCATCGTTAACGGTGCTAACACTCTCCTTAGCAATTGAAATTAGGTGGTCGAATACTTCAAGCGTCAGCTCTCTGTCTAAAGACTGATTACCTAACCCTTGTAATCCTAGATCCTCGAATTCTGCTTTAATTTTCCCAATGATATTTTGCTTATCAAAGTGATAATCCAAATCCATCAAATCATTTGCGGTTGTCGGCAAAGTGCCTTTGATTAAAGCACCATCACCGATATTAAATATTGTCGCAGGTTTGATAGAAATTAGGTCTTCCAGCTGGCGGTTAGACATTCTATAGGTCTGATTAGTTTCAACGATACCGCCTAAATTGCCAGGTAACGCGCTGCCATCTAGCTTCATCGGCCAGTACTTAAATTGAGTTTCCTTATTCTCATCGCTGTAGACACTTAGTTTCGAGTGTGAAGCGCCATCTACCGAACGGCCGTTATCAACACCGCAAAGATATATATTCTTGAACCCTAAGTGTAAGGCATATGATAAACCAGTATTTGACACCAATGGGTTTGAGTATGCGGTTGTTGATAAGCCTCGATGCCCTTTTTTAGCTAACTGAACATTAATAAAATCTGTTCCAGCTTCATTTCCTTTTAAGGAAAAGCCTACCCACTTGTAGAGGTCAACTGTATCAGGATAAATAGTGTTAACGCCGAGCAAGTTGAGTTCTGAATATACCTCTTTTGGAGCCATATCCAGAACCGCTTGATAGTTCCTATAAGGACGTTCAACTAAAATATGAAAGTCAGGCATCACTCCCATTTTTAACAATGAAGTCAACGCTGTACCACAAGCAAATATAATCGCTTTGTCTTGATTGTTGATGATAAAATCTTGACACACATCCAATGATGGGCCATTGCCAACGATTATGATAGGGACATCTTTAAACTCTGAAACAGGAGCTCGCTTTGCGTCATAAAATGGTACACCCTTGGCAACATTAAAATATGAGTGTGAGAGCCCAGTTACTGCGTCGTTATAAAATCCATGACCAAATTGAAACTGAAAATAATCTTTGAAAAAGTTAGCAATACTTTCATTTATGTCAGGTAACGGATAGTGTTGATAACAGAAACTTCTAACTATTGAAAATGCGCCAATGTTTTCAACTGTTTTTTTCAGCTCACCCACCAACTCATCAGGTTTACAACCTAAATAAAAGAATAAACAGCCACCGCTAGAATCTATATCTTTAATTATTTTTGACCAATCTATACAGAATAGGCTTGCAAAAAACAGCTTAAAATCCGGTTCAATTATAAAGGTATAAGAGAATGATGTATGATCGAGTAACTTAGGAATATGGTAACCCAATCCAACACCAAATATCATTGCGGTTGGAAAGTGCTCGGGTAGCTTTGTTAGTTTTCGAGGTTCACCGGCGTCTGAAAGCGATTGTAGGTACGTTGATAGCTCTCTCATATATCGGACATGCACCCGCATGTCTCTATAGTCAGAATTATTTTTCGTGTACTCGGTGAGTGTAAAAACGGGAGCCGCTATCGCTTTTTCGACTTGCTGCTCAATTTGCTTTGAGGGTTCACTGGAATAAAATCTCGCATTATTTTTCAGAACGTCTATATTAGCGAAACCATCCGACTCTACATGTAAGCAAAAATTTTCATCAACGTTATACTCTTCAATAGCCTGTGCAATGCTGGGATAATATTGAGAGAAGCTATTTAAATTATCTGCAAACCTGCGATTTGCCTCTGTTGCAAATTCCGCTTCTCTTCTTGACTGCTCAATTGAAGTGACAGCGATATCTGATAATTCTTGAATCTGATTTTCTAGGGATTTGTCATCGGTCATATTAACGAAACTGCTTATAGATAAGAACTTTTTTATTATTTTGCTTGCGTTCAAGTAACTCTTTTCGCGTAGAGTGCTGTAGCTCAGCAACCTCACTGATTATTTTTCCGTATTCCTCAGCGATAATTCTAAGCTCATCAACTTCAGCTTGACTTCTCGTCCTTTTTTCGGAGATGTACTCCTTCAAGTCTTCAGCTAATGAAGACTCTAAGCTTGAAGCACTATCCAGCTCCCCATTTTGAATGTCTTTTCGGATCAATTCAAGCCGAGCAAATAACTGCTTTAGTACGTTACCCGACATTATAACTGTCTTGGTTCTCGGCGATTGTTTTGTGTCTGATCTCCGACGGAATCGCATCCCAAGCAGACTTTATTTCTTTAAGAAGGCTACTAACTTCATCAACTAACGCCGGATCGTTATTAATTGACGCGTCGAGCAATCTGTCAAGCATGTAAGAGTAAAGAGCGAAGAGGTTGTCAGTCACCTCACCACCAACTTTAAAATCTAAGCTGCTTCTAAGCGCTTCAATTATTGCCGACGCTTTTGACAGATGCTCTGCTTTTGCTTCTAGCTGCTTTTTCTCTATTGATACTTTCGCAAGTACGAGCTTTTCAACAGCGCCAGCCATCAACATCTGTATTATCTCATATCGATCAGCCCCTGCAACTCTCGTTTTTAACGCTTCTCTTTGGTAATTTTTTACTCGAGCATTATACATAACCATTGCCCCTAAATTTATTTAGACTTTGTAAAACCAGGTAAATTCGCTAGCTGTGCTCCCAGATAAGATTGAGTTTGTTGCATCTGTGCAATTAAAACATCCAAACCAGCATATTTCTTTCTGAGACTTTCTTCCAACGATTCCATTCTGTATTCGTGGTTGCTAACATCATCTTTTAAATCTTCAAGCTGGCTATTTAAGCTATTTTGCCTCTGCTTCAAGATACCACTGGAATCAGCATAGTTGCCAAGCAACTCTTCAAGTTTCTTAGCAACACCGTTTTCACCAGCAAATGCCGTGCCAATATCATCAAAATTTTCATCCATTGCTTCATTTAAGCTTCGGACTAGGGATGATTTTTCAAGGTAACCGTCATCTTTCACACCGATACCTATATCAAAAATTGATTCAAACGGCCCAGCATCAACTAGTTCTGATGACAGCGTAGTAATTAACTGGTCGCTTAACGACCTCATAGAAGAGTCACCATTCAGGGGCTTTGATGCTCTAGTTTGCAGTCCTATCATACCTATAAGGTTATTGTAGTTTGCGATAAACTCATCAACCAACTTTGTCACTGATTCGCGGTCGTAGTCGATATTCAATTTTGCGGTTTCATAACCGTCAATATCATTGCCTTCACTCACTTCCAATGCCTTAATTGTCATATCTTGTACGGCATTCTTAAAAGTATTTGTTGAGCTAGTTACCTCTAACCCGTCTACAGTGATTACAGCATTTTGCGCGTCCTGAACCGAGGTCATACCAGCTGTACCACCTGCAAATGGAGATGTGCTGACAGCGTCTAGTTCAGCTGTATCAGACGTGATGGTCAAGTTATTTCCATCGCCTGTAACGTTTGACGTTAGCACTAACTTAGAACCGACACTTGTGTTTCCTGTATTAACAATATTAGCAGTCACACCGAAATTTGAGTCTGAGGAATTTATTGCATCTCGTAATTCTGCAAGCGTCATACCAGCCGCCACATCAAGAGTAAAAGCCTTGTCTGCACCCGCACCGAAGGTCAATGTTCCTCCCGATGCACTTACCACAGCGTCTGTAGAATCAAAAGAAGCGTCGGCAGACACAACTCGGCTGCCTTCAGCAAGTTGCTTGACTGCGACTTTAAAGTTACCTGTAGAAATATCAGAGGTAGGCGTTACGCTTATAATATCTCCCGCAGTTGGCTGTCTTATATTAGCGACTCGTTTACCAAAGTTTTTTGAGTCTGCTAACTTTTCCATCGTATCTTGGAGCTTTGAAACCGCACCTTTCACTTCACCAATAGAGGAAAGTTCTACAGTCAACGACTCCTTTTTCTTGGTAAACGCCTGCATTTTAGGAACATTTTCGGCATCTATCGATGCTTTGATAATGCTTTCAAGGTTAAGCCCTGAACCTACACCAGCTGAAGTAATTAATGGCATAACTCCCCCTTAAGATAATTCATGCTGTTTCATCGAACAGCAAACCTCTACTAGATACTTTATCGGCAAACTCTTCCAATGCTTTAGCCACTTCCCTAAACTCCTCTGATGGTATCTCGCGGATCACTTTATTGCTCTCTGAATCTATTACCTTGACAATCGGCGGATCGCCCTCTTCATCAAACTCAAATTGTAAATTCGTCGATGTGACGGGAATAAACTGATTTACTTTTTCAAGATTTTGCTTTACTTCAGCAACCAGGTTACCTTTGCTTTGCTCGTCTTCACGAGCTTTGTGCGTGTCTCGCCCTGTTTCTAGTTGCTCTACTGCTCTTGTCGTCTCAGCTCCACGTTCATCTTTTGACAATTCGTCAGGCTTTTGCTGCAAAACATTTGGCCCCGAATGTGTTGAAACTTGTATTTCTTTCACAACACACCTCCGAAATAAACCTAGTTTACAGTATACGTCAAGTTCGTGAATTATTCACAAACTTGACGCTACTGTTGTTCATTAACCTAACAACGATAACGCCACTTGTGGACGCTGGTTCGCCTGGCTAAGAATTGAACTACTTGCTTGCTGGAGAATCTGCATTTTTGTTAAATTTGCAGTTTCCTGTGCAAAGTCAGTATCTTGAATACGAGATCGCGCAGCCGTCAAATTCTCGGCAACGTTTGATTGATTTCGTATCGTAGACTGGAAACGGTTTTGCACCGCACCTAGCTCAGCACGCTTCTTGTCAACTACTGCGATTAACGCATCCATACCAGCCATAACTGCTTGCGCATTTGCTTGTGTAGATACCGAAATACCACTGGCAGTAAATACACCAGAAAAGCTAGTTGCATCTGCTGAAGCACCTACTGAGGTACTAATGCTTCCCGCTGTCGCACTTAAAGAAGCACCGGTTACGCCACTAGCAATACCAGCTATACCCGACAAAGTAAACCCGCCATTAGCAACCAAGCTATTTGTAGTAGCACCCACATTTTGCATACTAAAACTGATCGTTTGCACGGCATCAGCACCAACTTGGAAGTTTGCATCATAGCTACCGTCAAGCAAGTTTTGACCACCAAATGTGGTATCTGCAGCAACCCTATTCACTTCTTTAGATAGCGACTGGATCTCTTCTTGTATTGCTAAGCGGTCTTCATCAGTATTAGAGCCGTTAGAAGCCTGCTGTGCCAATGTGCGAATACGCTGAAACATTTGTGTTGTTTCATCTAGCGCACCTTCGGCTGTTTGTGCTAATGATATACCATCATTTGCATTTCGAATGCCCTGATTCAGACCATTGATTTGACCTGTGAGACGATTAGATATCTGCATACCAGCAGCATCATCTTTCGCACTATTTATACGAAAACCTGAAGATAGTCTTTTAAAGGACGTATCAAGTGAATTCGCAGAGTTCATTAACTGACGCTGCGCATTTAATGAGCTAACGTTAGTATTTACATATAAAGCCATAATAGCCTCCGCTTTATCAATTTTAATCAAAGCGTCGGGATACCCCTACCCTTCAGCTTCGACGAGTTAGAGTCCTAAAGTTATAGTTCTCTAACTCTGCTATCGACTGACAAAGAAAAAGCTTTAGCTTTTTTTTAAATAATTTGATTATTCAGTTTTAACCTTGAAGTAAGCTCAATGCTGCTTGCGGTCTTTGGTTAGCCTGGCCGAGTATGGTCTGACTTGCCTGTTGTAGGATCTGGTTCTTTGTCAGCTTGGCCGTTTCTAAAGCAAAATCGGCATCTTTAATTCGAGATTTTGCAGCTGATAAGTTCTCAGATATATTCGCTTGGTTTCGAATTGTAGATTGGAAGCGGTTTTGAACTGCACCTAATTCGGCACGTTTTTTATCCACTACTGCAATTAACGCATCCATACCAGCCATTACCGCTTGAGCATTGGCTTGAGTTGATACAGATATACCAGATGCTGTATAAACTGCAGCGAAGCTTGTCGCATCAGCCGAGACTCCAACAGATGTACTAATGGAGCCTGCAACAGCGCTAAGAGAGGCGCCACTTACACCACTTGCGATACCAGCAATACCTGACAAAGTAAAGCCGCCATTTGACACCATACTATTAGACGTTGCCCCAACAAACTGCATACTAAAGCCTATTGTCTGAACGGCATCAGCGCCAACTTGGAAGTTAGCCGCGTATGTGCCATCAAGCAAGTTTTGACCACCAAACGTGGTGTCGGAGGCAACACGGTTGACTTCTTTGGCTAGCTGCTGGATTTCTTCTTGGATCGCTAACCTGTCTTCATCAGTGTTAGAGCCGTTAGCTGCTTGCTGTGAAAGCGTTCTGATCCGCTGAAACATCGACGTAATTTCATCCATCGCCCCTTCTGCAGTCTGTGCCAAAGAAATACCATCATTAGCATTTCGGTTTCCTTGATTCAGACCCATAATTTGTGATTGAAGACGGTCGGAAATTTGTAGACCAGCCGCATCATCTGCCGCACTATTGATGCGCATACCTGATGATAAACGTTTAAAAGAAGTATCTAGTTCATTGCCAGAATTAGTTAGTTGTCTTTGTGCGTTAATAGCACTGACATTAGTATTTACATATAAAGCCATAACTCACTCTCTTTTTGTCAAATCAATTATCTAATTGATAGATAGTTAAATGACAAAGCGGCACTTATGCATCGGGTGTTCAACCAACTAAGGCAACCAATTGCCACTTTGACGCCAAAATTAACTCTGACAAGATATAAGCAATATGCAGGCCAACAATAAAATACGTATTCTAAATAGTGAAGTCGATAGGAATTATCTAACCTGAGGTTTAGATAAGGAGTCTTCCAACTCATTGCTGCTAAAGCATAACTTAGTTTTTCCTTGTCTAGCCAGAGAGTTTTATGGAAAACACCGCTTCCGCGTCCTGCTCTCGTTAAGGTGTTTGCATCCTACGCATTAATAGCTGGCCATTAGAAGTGAATTTAACGCAGCCAGCGCGAAAATCAGCAATAAAAATCACTATTTATCAAAAAGTTAGACTCCCTAGTTGAGCAATAGCATAAGTTGAGAGAGTGAGCGAGTTGAAGTAGGAAAGTAGTTGTAGCAACTTCTATTGCGTTGCTGTACTGCCAAACAACCTAGATCAATACAGGAGTTTCAACTGCGAAATATCAGAAGATTAGCAGTAATAATATTTTTCTTTAATTCTGCTATGACCAATCGCAAAGAGTAATTTACAACAGTAGCATAAGAAGGCGTTACTAGTGATGACTCAGTTCTCAGGGGCTCCCCAACTTGCGTCAATAAACTATCTATATAAAAAAGAGGCCCAAGAGCCTCTTTTGTTTTAATTTTGAGAGTGAGTGTCATTTTTCCAGCACAAAGTTGGCATACTATGTGCTTTACTTAACGTGTTCATTGTTTAAATGAACGCAGTTGGATTTTAAGCTCCTCCGCTTTATCATCCAATTCGGTGTCTAGGCAAATACCCCATTCGGCCTAGGCACCTTTACCTTCCTATGCTTATCCTAGTAGACTCAAAGCAGCCTGAGGACGCTGGTTAGCCTGACTCAAGATTGTTTGGCTAGCCTGTTGAAGGATCTGCATTTTCGTTAAGTTTGCCGTTTCTTGCGCAAAGTCTGTATCTTTGATACGTGATTTAGCAGCAGATAAGTTTTCAGCAATATTCGACTGGTTACGAATTGTTGACTGGAATCGGTTCTGTACCGCACCAAGCTCAGCACGTTTCTTATCAACTACTGCAATCAAAGCATCCATACCGGCCATTACTGCTTGCGCATTAGCTTGTGTCGATACTGAAATACCTGATGCAGTGAAAACACCAGAGAAACTTGTTGCATCCGCTGAAACCCCAACAGAAGTACTGATCGTTCCGGCAGTTGCACTCAACGAAGCTCCGGTTACACCACTTGCAATACCTGCGATACCTGAAAGCGTAAAGCCGCCATTTGCCACTAAGCTGTTCGTAGTCGCGCCTACAGTTTGCATACTGAAGCTGATTGTTTGAACAGCATCGGCACCTACTTGGAAGTTAGCAGCATATGAGCCGTCAAGTAGGTTTTGACCACCAAACGTTGTATCTGCTGCAACACGGTTTACTTCTTTTGATAGAGATTGGATCTCTTCTTGAATCGCCAATCTATCTTCGTCAGTATTAGAGCCGTTTGCTGCTTGTTGTGCTAGCGTACGGATACGCTGGAACATTGAGGTAACTTCGTCCATTGCACCTTCTGCAGTTTGTGCTAGAGAGATGCCGTCGTTTGCGTTACGATTACCTTGGTTTAGACCGTTAATTTGTGATGTTAAACGGTCTGAAATTTGTAGACCTGCCGCATCGTCAGCTGCGCTGTTAATACGAAAGCCTGAAGATAGACGCTTGAATGATGTATCTAGTGAGTTACCAGAATTCATTAATTGTCTTTGTGCGTTCAATGAACTTACGTTAGTATTTACATAAAGTGCCATGATGGTTCTCCCACTTTAAATCGAGTCTTTCACTCTCAAACTTAGATTCTTTTCCAACCTTTGAATGTTTTTCACTCTCCGGCTTGGTTAATTAAGTTATCGGTCGGCAAAATATTTCCTTTAGTGTTTTTTTTAAAAAAATTTATCATCATGATTAGTATAGATTTTTATCTTGAAACCAAACTATTTGACAAAGTTTTGACGGCAAGACATTACCAGCCTTAAATAATTACTAACTATATATAATTCAAACTGTTGGGTGAGAAAGGTAAAGTTTTAGTAGTTGTAGGGGAAGCAGCCTGTAAAGGCTGCGTTTTAACGAATGTAGTCCAGTAAAGAAAGGTTAGTTAAACGACCAAATGTAGCTTGAGAGGCCTGCAAGGCGGTTTCATGCTTAGTAAGCTCAGAAATCGCAGAGTAAAAGTCAACTTCCATCAGCGCTGCTTTATTAGCTTTGTTATCCACATCAAGATCGGAGTTAGCTTGTTTGACTAGTTTTGCAGCATTAAGTCTACCACCAAGTCCTGCTTGAGCCTGTGATACCTTTATCTTTGCGTTATCCAAACCCGTAATGCCATCTGCAAGTACTTGTTTGTAATCTTCACCCGTAATGCTTGGATCTCGTAAAGAGGTGATCATAGATTCCAACGTGTTAAGAATATTTTCTTTCTGGGGCTTTTCTAAATCAAAGCTGATTTGCCCAGGCGCTGCACCATCATATTTAAATTCCATCCCTGCTACTTTTACCGCATTACCTTCAAAGGTACCAGTCGAGATAACCGTACCGCCTTGCTCCAACTGATAGGTGTTTGGTGTGCCTGCAGCTATGACTAAATCAAAAGTATTCGCTCCTGCAGGAGCGGCAGGGTCTGCGTTGTAGTTTGCTTTGTGAAATTTATCAAATACTGCTTGCTCATCAACATAGACAGATGCCGAGGTCACCCCGCCAGATACAACCCCTGTATTTGAGGTGATATTGAGGCGTTTGTCTGCACTCTCAAAAACGTCAAAGCCGTTGTCACTTGAACGAACTTCAACACTTTCTGCTATTTTTATTTTATGTTGACCTTGGTCGCCGTTGTAAACATACTCTCCGCTCGCTGAATCGAAGCTATAAGTTTGCGTATTGTCTTGATAGCCAGAAAATATAAATTTTCCATCTTCACTTTTGGAGTTCATCAAATCCAAAATCGTGTCTTGGATTGATTCTAACTCGTCAGCAATTGATGCACGGTCAACATCCGACAGGCCACCATTACCCGCCTGAATGGATTTTGCATACGCACTATCTATCGCTGTTTTAATATTTTCCAAAACCGACTCTTGGGTATCCAACCGCGATGACAACATCGTTAAATTTTTTGTGTACTGATCGTTTGCTTGAATTCTATCGTCAAACAACATTGCTCTGGCGGTCGCGGAAGCGTCATCTGACGCACTCAATACCCGCTTTTGAGTATTAAGCTGTTGTGTGGCTTTATTAACATCTTGCTGATTACGCAAAATAGAATTGAGATTTGAATTAAAAATTTGATTTTGAGATAAACGCATAATTACCTCGCGGCACTTAATAAGGTATCAAATACAGTTCTAGCTGCAGATATCACCTGCGCTGATGCTGAATATGATTGTTGAAAACGTAATAGGTTTGCAGCTTCTTCATCCAAGTTTACGCCAGATAAAGATTCAAACCAGGCACTGGATTGGCTAGCAAGCGCCTCAAATGCTGCACTATTTGTTTTTGCCTGGTTGGTGATAACACCAACACCCGTCACAATATCGGCATACGCCTCGTTAAACGTTTTATGACTTTCGGTGCTGCCGGTAGACTCCACATTCTGTCTCACTAAATCTGACGACTTCAGGCCATCTAACGCAGCACCATTACGGTTATCATCAAAACCACCTGTATTAAAACTAATCTTGAAGCTGTCACCTGTATTCGGCGTTCCTTCAATGTCGAATGTGAATCCAAGATTATTAAACGGTGCAGGAGCTGCGCCAACTGTCGATAGGATATCTTTACCATTAGCAGGCGCGGTAAAGGTGTGATTCACCCCCGACGCACTAGTCAATGTGTACTCATCAGCATTTGCCGTTTTAGTTAACGTATACGGGCCATCATTTAATGTTGGCGGCGTAGTGGCCGTAAATGCACTTGTTGTTGGGTCGGTATCCGTTACCGTACCCGCTGAAATTGTCGCCGTTCCGTTATTATCAGCAGATTTTTCAGTACGAATAGGCGATGCCAGTGCCAGCGCTTCAGGCCTTTGTGTCGCTAGTTCTAGACTTGTAGCCGCTTGTTGATTTAGTTTTACTAGAAATTTATCTCCGGTTGCCCCAGCACCGGTGACATTCATTTGCAAACCAAAATAATCCCCAGTACCCGTTATAACACCAGCGGCAATGGTGCCAGTTGTAGGGCTACCAATAGGATTGCCTTTAGCATCTACTGCGGTAATTTCCACCGTTGTCGGGCTGGTGTAAGTGACTTGAAAGTCAGTCGCAGGCAACTCATTGCCGCGACCAGGTTCGAGCGTTGCCGTTAATGCAGCAGTGCCGGTATTATCGCTATAAGCAAAACCACCTACAGTAGGGATTTTAAACAAGTCTCCACCTATATTACCGTCTAAGTCCATCCCTAACTTATTTTGTTGATTAAAGGCATCCGCTAGTGCAAGTCCTATCTGACCCAGTTGATTTTGTGCTGGAATTAATACTTCGTCCCTAAAAGCAAGTAATCCACCTATTTTTCCCTTCAAACTGCCACTATCTAACTCTAACTGCACAACATTTTTATCTTTGATATCCAGAACAAGTGATTTGTGGTTGGGATCAGGATCTCCTTTATTTGAAAATAAGTTAAACGCACCTCCTTGCATAACGAGGGCATCACCCGTGCCAAGAAAAACAAGCTTTTCGCCATTTTCACCATCGAGTGTCTCAATATCTACCAGTTCAGCTAGATCTTTAATTGCTTGGTCTCGCTCGTTGAGCACACTGTGATCAACACTATTAAGGTTAAGCGCTGACTGGCTCGCAACTTGTTTGTTTAACTCACTAATTTTTTGTACTAAGTTGTTTGCCTCTTGCGAAAAAATATCGAGCTGGTCATTCACAATACTACTTTGATCAACCACAATACCTGACAGCCTGTCCATTTGATCAATTAATCCCTGTGCACCTGTCATAAACAAAGAGCGATTTGTGGTAGATGATGGTAAGTTGACTGCGCTCTGAAGATTATTAAACATTGCGTTAATGCTTTTACTCAGGCTGTTAGACTCCTGAGCAAATAACGTATCAACACGACTAGATTCAGTCACAAACTGCTCGTAATAGGATTGGTTTGAAATATCTCGGTTCAACTGTTGCTGTGCGAACTGATTAAGTAGGCGCACAGTTTCACCACGACCAACCATACCACCAATCATCGTACCGTGTTCCGTTCTCTCACGGATATAACCTTTAGTATTTAGGTTTGCGATGTTTTTACTGGTAGTTTGCAGTAATTCTGAGTTTGCTCTAACTCCTGCAGCTCCAATGTTTAATAGATCAAATGACATTTCATCTGACTCCCTTTGTTAACGCACCAGATACCAAATCGGATATATCTATACGTTCTAAAACAGACTTAATTTTGTTGGCATAATTTGGGTCAGTTGCATAACCCGCATTTTGTAATTCATCAAGATAAGCATGACTGTCATCGGCTTTGGTAAGTGCTTGTTTATATCTAGGGTTTTCTTGGAGAAAACTGACATAATCATCAAAGCTTTGCTCTAATGAATGATAAGCACGAAAATGTGCTTGCTTCTTCACAGGCAACCCGCCTTCAAACTCAAGCGTCGATTTTTTGGCACTCTCTCCATCCCAACGGCTATCAGCCTTAATATTAAAGAGATTAAAACTGCTGCTACCATCATGTTTGCTAATAATGTGTTTGCCCCACCCTGTTTCTAATGCTGCTTGTGCAACCATTACCGCAGGATTTAACCCCAGCTTTTTCGCAGCTGACTGCGCATAGTTCCAGACACTTTCGACAAATTCTTTAGGCGAACCAAACCCTGTTTGTTCATCACTATTTTGTGTGCTCAAAGCATCTGACCGCTTTATTGTTGTTGGAGCTGGTTGGTTGGTCGCAATGTCAGCGTCAGCACGTAGGACAGAAGCTGGCTTATACTTCTCAGAATTAGGCGATAGTTGTTGCACGATAAGGTCTGCAAGTCCTAAGCTACCTTTTTCAGATAAGTGCATAGAAAGTTGCTGGTCGTGCATTTCTTCAAAGAATTTCACGCCACTAGAGTTGAAAGGGCTATCTTTATCTTCCAGCGCTTCATTCGCTTTTCTCATACTTTGCAATAACATCTGTGTGAAAATCGATTCAAACTGCTGTGCAGCTTTTTTCAGCGCTTGATCTGACGCTCCCTGATCACCAGCTCCCTTGAGTGCCTCTTTACGGATCGAGTCAAGGTTCCCTAAATCGAAAAAGCTTTGATTTTTTAACTGATCGGTATTCATAACACTACGCACTATTTACAATTCTATAGTTCAAACAATGCAATATACGAGCCAAAAAAAAGCCTCACTATTGTGAGGCTAACTAATTGATTAATAATAAAACACTATATGACGACTAATTGACCATTTATAGCACCAGCCTCTTTTAATGCTTCTAAAATCGCCATTAAATCCCCCGGAGCGGCTCCGACTTGATTAATCGCTCTTACTAAATCGTCAAGGCTAACGCCTGGGTCAAATACAAATGCACGAGAGTCATCCTGATCCACATCAATGATACTTTGCTGTGTAACCACGGTTTCACCATTTGCGAGCTCATTCGGTTGTGAAACATTTTGCTGTTCAGCAATCGTAACTGTCAGTCCACCATGAGTAATAGCCGCTGGTTGAAGTTTGACATTTTTTCCTATCACAATAGTCCCAGTTCTTGAGTTGACAATAATCTTAGCGGCAGTGTCCGCAGGTTTAAACTCAAGGTTTTCCAATGTCGAAAGGTAGGCGACACGCTGTGATGGGTCGCGCGGTGCAATTACTCTAACAGAGGCAGCGTCCATCGGCTTTGCACTATTTGGTCCCACCAAATCGTTAATGGTATCAGCCAGACGCTTTGCAGTTGTGAAGTCAGGTCTATTAAGGTTGAAGGTAATATAATCACCTTGTGTAAATGGACTTGGGACTGCTCGCTCAACAGTTGCTCCATTAGCCACTCGTCCAACTGTAGGCGTATTAATAACGACCCGGCTGCCATCAGCACCGTCTGCACCTAACCCGCCAACAATCAAACTTCCTTGGGCAATAGCGTATACGTTACCGTCAACCCCCTTTAGGAAGGTTTGCAATAAAGTACCGCCGCGCAAGCTACCAGCACTACCAATCGATGAAACCGTCACGTCAATGGTTTGACCAGGCTTCACAAAAGGAGGTAAATCAGCATGTACTGCTACCGCAGCCACATTCTTGATTTTCGGCTTAAGCGATGCGGGCATAGTGATCCCAAAGCTATTAAGCATTGCTTTGAAGCTTTGCTCTGTGAATCTGGTTTGCTCCCCAGTTCCAGGAAGACCAACCACTAGTCCATACCCCACTAGTTGGTTCGAACGAACACCTTCAACCATACTGACGTCTTTTACCCGCTCTGCAGCAGCGAAGGATGGATAAAGTATTAGTGATGCAGTAACGCAACTAAAGAGAAAATACTTAAGAAATTGAATCATTTTCTGCATCCTTAAAATGGCATGATGGCACTCATGAAGAAACTAGTTAACCAACCCGCACTTTGTACTTCTTGTTGATCGCCTTTACCGGAGTATTGGATCCTCGCATTCGCAACTCGATTAGATTCGACCGTGTTATCGGCAGTCACATCTTGCGGTCTAACCAGCCCTTCCAGTCGAATAAACTCTTCTCCGGTATTAAGTGTTAACCACTTCTCCCCACGGATCACCAAATTTCCATTAGGTAGAACACGTGTCACATTCACAGAAATATTGCCAAACAGACTATTTGACTGATTCGACTTCGAATCGCCTGAAAATGACGAGCTAGATTTCGCACCAAACTGAATTGCTTCATTACCTATGTTTATTGCGTTGGCACCCAAACCAATAATGGGATCTAGGCTTGAGTCACTTGACTTATCTAACTCTGAATTAGCTGCTTTTGTTGCCTGAGTCGTCTCGCGCAGCACGATCGTAATAATGTCCCCGACCCTCAACGCTTTTTTATCTGCATACAAATCATTTGAAAATTGTGTATTAAACAGTGATCCTGTCGCTACTATCTGTACTTGGTTATCTTCAGGATAAATCGGTGCATAATACGGGTCATCACGCACCACACTTTTGTTTTGGGTCGTACTACATCCAGACAATGCAGCTACCGTTACTATGGCCAAATATAATGCACGCATATTACCCCCTACCCAGTTACAACTGCTGGTTAATGTAGCTCAACATCTGGTCAACAGATGAGATAACTTTAGAGTTCATTTCATAGACACGCTGCGTTTCAATCAAGTTAACTAACTCTTCAGTAACGTTTACGTTCGATGTCTCAAGTGCTCCTTGAACGATTTTACCAAGCCCTTCTACACTCGGGTTACCTTGCACTGGAGCACCGCTTACCGCTGTCTCTGTATATAAGTTCTGCCCTATCGGCTCTAGACCTGAAGGGTTAATGAAGTCACTAATAGTCAACTGGCCAATAACAACATTTTCAGCTTGACCAGCAACACGGACTGATACTTCACCATCCTGAGAAATAGTGATTGATTGAGCATCATCAGGCACGTTCATCTCTGGCAGTACCGGGAAGCCTGCACCTGATGTGACGACGCGACCCTCTTCATCAGTGGTAAATTGTCCGTTGCGAGAATAGGCCGTCGTTCCATCCGGCATTTGTATCTCAAAAAAGCCTGGGCCTTGGATCATCCAGTCTAAAGAATTTTCTGTACTTAACATGTTGCCTTGTGAGAAGTTCTTTTGGTTCGCTACCACTTTAGCACCAGCACCAAGCATCAGACCTGAAGGCAACTCTGTATCCTGAGAACTTCTTCCTCCTGGCTGGTTAATATTTTGGTATAACAGATCTTCAAAAATCGCACGACTCTTTTTATATCCAACAGTACTGGCGTTAGCCAAGTTGTTAGAGATAACTGAAATATCGGTTTGTTGTGCATCCAAACCGGTTTTACTTATCCACAATGCAGGATTCATAATTTCTACCTCACTCTTAAACTATGCGTAGGAGCGAAGTGTGTCGCTCATCTATTTCTTCAGCTGTTTTCATCAGCTTAATTTGCATTTCAAACTGTCTTTGATGATTGATCATATCAACCATCTCGTGAACTGGATTTACGTTGGACATTTCTAGGAAGCCGCTCATCACTTTGGCGGTAGGGGATACTTCACAAAAACCGCAAAACCCATCTTCCAAAGTACCTTCTTTTGGTCTGAATAGACCATCATTTCCTTTTTCTAGTTTGCTACCATCGGCCTCTATAATCTTTAGCCTATCAACAACCTCTAGAAAATTAGCAGGCGCTCCTTGAGGACGAACTTGAATAGACCCATCATCGCTAAACACCACTTTATCTACAGGTATGGGTAGAACAATCGGCCCACCTTCGCCAATAAGTTGACGCCCATGAGCAGTAACTAACGCACCATCATTACGAATATTTAACGTACCAACTTTGGTATATGCTTCTTCGCCTGATGCGTCAACAACACTGATCCAAGACTTATCATCAACAGCTATATCTAGCTCCCGACCTGTTTCGACTATAGCCCCACCAATCATATTGGTTCCAGGGCGCTCTTGCATCGCAAACACACGCGTAGGTAACCCTTCACCAAATGCCTGCATTGAACGAGCCTGCGCAAAATCCGCTTTGAAGCCAGTCGTGTTGGCATTTGCAAGGTTATTCGCTTTTAGCGCCACACCGCGTAAGCTTTGCTTAGCGCCTGACATTGCGATATACACCATTTTATCCATGACGATGACCTATAAAATTCTAACTTAATACAAGCAATGCAAGCTCAATGCCAAAATGGCGAGGAGTTTTTGACGGGAATAAAAAAGGCTGCTTGAAAAGCAGCCTTTGGAGGGCATAATATATTATCGTATCTGTAATATATTCTGTTGTAATGTTGAATTAACTTCGAGTGCTCGCGAGTTAGCCTGGAAATTACGCTGTGCGCTTATCAAGTCAACCAGCTCATTAGTTAAGTTTACGTTTGACTGCTCTAAGGCTGAAGAGCTAATACTACCTAAAGTACCAGTGTTAGGTTCCCCTGCCAGTGGTTCACCAGAGGATAGACTCTTCTTCCATTCAGTATTGCCTATCGCTTGTAGGCCTTGTGAATTTGGAAAACGTACTAATGCAACTTGACCTAAATAAGTGGAGTCGCCATTAGTGTAAGATGCAACTACCTTACCATCAGAGCCAATATCAATTCCCGCCAAACGGCCAACTGTGGCACCATCTTGCTCCAATGCTTTTACTTCAAATCGACCTGACGAGTATTGAGTCGGCAGCTTTTGCGCCGTGTTTGCTTCATCACGCCAGTTTACAACAATATCATTGGGGAAAGTCGCACCATTATCAAGCAAATTCGACATACCAATTGTCGGATCCGTTGCGTCTTGTGGGCCTGCCAGACTGAGCGGGTTAAAAGTCGAACCGGTATTATTATTAAAAACTAGCGGCGTTGCTGATGGGTCAGCAGCAGTCTGTGATGGAATACCACTGGCATCAAAGCGAAATACACTGACAGGCGTATACGGAATTGGTGGCGTTGCCGTCGGATCAATCTGTCTGGCATTATGGTTAAACGGTTTGTCATCTAACGTTGCATAGGTAGACCATTCATTGTCAGCTGTTTTTCTGAAAAATAGCTGTAGCGTATGAGACTCACCAAGCGAATCATACACGGTAATAGCCGTTCTGGAGTTATATGACGCGCGTTGCTCTGGGTCAAACGCAATCGTCGGTGGCTGAACCGTTGCATCAAGGTTGAACGACGTATAAATCTGAGATGTGGCACGAGGCGAGCCTGACGCGTCTGGGATTTGTACTGGCGACGTGGTACTCAAACTCAATGATGTGGTATCACCTGTTGAGGGGTCAACTGGGAACCCCTGTAAATAGTCACCTTTGGCGTTTACAATAAAGTTGTCTTTATTGAGTTTAAACGCGCCAGCTCTAGAATACGTGAAGTCCTGTGACTGTAATGAGTTTGACATGGCAAAATAGCCCTCACCTTCAATCGCCAAATCAAGTGAATTCTGTGTAAACTTGAGTGAACCTTGGTGAAATTGCTGCGCAACCATAGTGGTTTGCACACCATCACCATTTTTCGTTTTACCTGAACTAAAAACAGACGAAGCGTATACATCAGCAAATTCTGCTCGAGACTCTTTAAAGCCAGTGGTGTTTACGTTAGCGATGTTATTTGCTGTTACATCCAAGTCTTTTTGCGCGGCCGCAATACCTGTCAATGCTATGTTAAAACTCATACTCTCACCTCTAATTTCTTAAGGTTAATTCTCTAAAACTATTATGCTATTTCAGCAATGTCAGTTAAGCGCACCGCGCCTTCTTTCGTGTTAATAACGATGCCATTTGCACCATTAACATTCACACTATCTATATTTCTGAATGTCGCTGATGGAAGTGTCTGGTACTCACCTTCAACCATCCCTTCAGCTTTGATGGTGTACTCACCCGGAGGCATTGTTTCACCGTCTTTATTTTTACCGTCCCACGTAAACCTCACAGCACCGGCGCTTTGCTCACCGAACTCTAATGTATTCACCAGCGCACCAGCTTCGTCATAAATTCCTACGGATAAATTCTGTACCGGCTCTTGAACAATAACAGAGCCTTTAGATAAGGAATCTCCACCATGCTCTAGTGTCGTAGACTCCAGCAACGCCTTTTTACCAATTAATGTTGACGCTTGTAATGCCGAGTTTGAAGTCATGGATGCTGCTAACGAGTCAAAGTTCTCATTAAGCTTCGAAATCCCCTCAGCCATTGTAAAACTCGTCATTTGCGCAATCATCTGGTCGTTATCAGCAGGTTTACTCGGATCCTGAAAGGACAGCTGTTGAGTAAGTAGCGAGAAAAAGTCTTCTTGCGACAACTCATCTCTGGGCTTTTGCTCCTCGGCCTGCTTTTGCCTGTCCCAGTAGAGTGAATCTACACCCGTTGATGTGGCATTTACGTTATTACTCATCAGCTGTTACTCCCAATTAGCGCTGGCCTAGTTGCAGCGTTTTTGTCAGCATCTGTTTTGCTGCATCTGCAACTTGTACATTGGTTTGATATGAACGGGACGCTGAAATCATATTTGCCATCTCTTCCACCACATTCACATTCGGTTTATAAATGTAGCCATTTGCATCTGCACTGGGGTGATTGGGGTTATACTCCACTTGAAGTGGCTTATCACTCTCAACTACACCCAGCACTTTAACTCCTACAGATGAACCGGCAGCATTGCTTTGAGACGCTGCGGCCTTGGTAAGTTCAGCGGCAAAAACGGGATGTCTAGCTCGATATACTTTATCTTGGCTAGAGCTAACGGAGTTTGCATTAGATATATTACTCGCGGTCGTATTCAGGCGCACATTTTGTGCACTCATGCCAGAACCTGCTATATCAAAAACGTTATATAAACTCATCGTTATGCCCCTTGACTACCTAGAGCTTTTTTAAGCCCTTTGAACTTACCAGATAGGAACTGCATACTGGCTTGGTACTCTAATGCGTTTTGTACATACAAGTTTCGTTCCACCTGTATATCAACTGAGTTACCATCACCTGTATCTGCTTGATTTGGCGAACGATATAGCTCAGATGAATTACTCATTTTAGTACCACCACTTAGGTGCTTGGCATCTGTTCTGACCATATCATTGCCGCTTCTTTGCGATGACTTTGCCGCTTTCAAGGCACTCGCAAAATCGATATCTTTCGCTTTATATCCTGGAGTATCTGCATTTGCGATATTGCTTGCTAAAATTTCAGCACGTTGAGAACGAAGTAGCATTGTGTACTGATGTACACCCAACGCTTTATCGAAACTGATTGCCATTATCTCACTCCAAAAATTTGACTCATTAGGTAAAAGCAATATTCAGGCCAATTAGAAATTTATTTTAAACCCTTACAATTCAACAAGATAGAAGCATATCAATAGCAGTTAATATTCTTTGTATCAGTTTACACAGTACAATATAGGGAATTTGTATCGGCATTAAAGGGATGACTTTCACGATTGTGACAATCTCAAGAGTATGCCTATGTGAATAAAATAACGGCAGAGCGTTTAAAGTAACTTGGCGGAGTGGTACTGGTTTGTATAATGCCGACTCAATTTGAAGGAGTAAATCTGATGCGAACTGCGTTAAAAGTGTCTTGTTTATTTAGAGCAACTCAATAGCGAAATTTTTGCCTGCCTACAGAGCGTAGGTACCTCAGCGTAAGCAGGGTTATTGACAAGATTTTCTCGCCTCAAAATAGACCACTTAATTAAGGTAATTGGTATTAGGGATCACAGCGGCTGGATAATAAGTTATTATTCCGAGCTCAAATTGGTTAAGTGGATTAATATTATCGGTAAGAATTTAGAGTCTAAAAATAGCTCACTAGATGACAGAGGCTGTTACAGTTAGTGAAGTTGTTGTCAAAGTTTAAGGCACCTGCTGGGTACAGCGTTTTTGTACCGCAATAAATCAACAGGCAAGCTTCCCTGCTGCCATTATTGTGTTAAGTTTTCTTCTGATAAATGATACCAGGATTACACCTGATCATGTTGAAGTCATCGCTTAACCCGGCCATTGACTCTGAGGCTCCCAAAAACAAATACCCATTTGGATTAAGTGATTGCGCAAACTGCGAAATTATTTTTGCCTTCACCTCAGGTGCAAAGTAAATCAGCACGTTGCGACAGAATATCACATCAAACTTTCCCATCAGCGCATAAGAATCAAGTAGGTTCAAATGCCTAAAGCTCACCATTTTGCGGATTGGCTCAACCACCTTTGCCATGCCATTACCACTATCAGTGAAAAATTTCTTTCTGCGCTCTGGGGATAAGCCTCTGGCTAGTGCAAGTGCATCATATTCCGCGTTCTTGCACATATCTAACATAGTGTTAGATATGTCAGTGCCTACAATTTGTACACCCATTTTCAGCGAGCCTGGGCTCTTGCTTGTATATTCATTCGCCGACATCGCTATCGAATACGGTTCCTGTCCTGACGAACTGGCAGCAGACCAAATCTTTACCGGTCGCCTTAAGTCTTTAAACTCTGGCAAAATTTTGGTTTTGATTAGCTCAAATGGGTAAGTGTCGCGGAACCAAAGCGTTTCATTTGTGGTCATTGCATCAACCACGGCGGCACGCAGTTGCCGCTCATGTGGACTAAGCGTTTTAGCCACTAAAGATGAAAGCGTTTCCACACCGAAACGAGCCATAAGAGGGGCTAACCTACTTTTAACCAAGTATAACTTATTGTCACCCAGCACAATACCGCACTGTTGTTCCAAAAAAGTTCTAAATTGATCGTACTCTTTTTGCTCTAAATGCTTATTTTCCAAGTGCTACCACCAGCTTTAATCACAGTGAACCCATTTTTTAACCGCTGCTGCCAACTCATCAGGGTTAAACTTTGCAATAAAATCATCTGCGCCGACTTTTTCTATCATCGCTTGATTAAATACACCACTCAATGAAGTATGAAGTATTACATGCAATGGCGCTAATTTCGGATCCGCTTTTATTTCTGCTGTTAATGTATAGCCGTCCATTTCAGGCATTTCAACATCAGAAATTAATAATCCAACGCGCTCAGTGACATTATTTTGACAGTCTACTTCTGCTATCTCTCGTAATCTGATTAACGCCTCCTTACCATTTTTAGCCAGCTCGGTTTGAACACCCAGAGGCTCAAGCGCACGTTTTACCTGATTACGAGCAACAGCTGAGTCGTCAGCAATGAATACTATACGTTCACCAAGATCTTTTTGCATCTCACCATCAGATACAATATCGGCACTCACTTCTGTATTGATTGGACAGATCTCATTGAGAATCTTTTCTACATCTAAAATTTCAACTAATTCATTTTCAATTTCAGTTACCGCTGTCAGGTACGAATAACGGCCTGCACCAGACGGTGGCGGCATTATTTTTTCCCAGTTCATGTTGACGATACGCTCAACAGCGCTAACTAAAAAGCCCTGAACGGAGCGGTTGTACTCAGCAATAACAATAAAACAATTGCGAATATCCTGAATAGGTGGCCCACCTACTGCAAGTGACATGTCTATCACAGAAATAGTTTGACCACGAATATGGGCTACCCCCCTGATTAGAGGGTTTGACTTTGGCATACTTGTGAGTGCTGGGCATTGCAGCACTTCCCGGACTTTAAACACATTGATGCCGAAGCGTTGTCGACCTTGAAGCCGAAAAAGTAATAGCTCGAGACGGTTTTGACCAACCAGTTGTGTTCGTTGGTTAACCGAGTCTAAAATACCTGCCATTTCAATCTCCTACTGTATAAACCGCTAATCGGAACGATCTTTGCTTCGACTCTGATATGGTTTACCACCCTTGATTAGGTGCAGTTATTAAAGCAGAATCTTTATACCTTGTTTCACCCCATAAGCATAGTCGAAACATCATGAGTTTGTTAAAAAAAACCCGTTACATTCAACTTTTTTGTTTGTTCGCTCATTTTATAAGCATAGGATATGGCCACTGTCAGCAATATGACAACAAAGCCTTGGAACAAACTGCTGTCGATTTTGTTGCTCCACAGGTAGAACTTGACCCTGATAGCCAACTATCAATATTTGCTATACCACTTGACTCAAGAATCCCCACTAGAGTGTGTCAAGCACCACTGGTACACAGCACAGCAGCGACACCACCATTTAATACCCAAGTTACTGTTCAAATAAAATGTGATGATTTACAAGGGTGGACACAGTATGTGCATGTGCGCATTGAACACTTGTTTCCAGTGTTAGTTAGCGCGACCATGCTAGAAAAAGGTAGAGTGATAACGGAAGATGACATTAAAGTCGAAATGCAGCCTAAACGGTTTCGTCGAGTTTCATATATAGAAGATCGAACCTTATTAATTGGTAGTCGTAGTAAAAGAAACATCCGTGAAGGGCAGGCATTTACACAGTCACATATCTGTATGGTTTGCAAAGGCGACAATGTTACTATTTTTGCCAAATCAGGGGGGCTTGTTATTAAAACTCAAGGTGAGGCAATGCAAGATGGTAACAGGGGTGAACTAATTACTGTGAAAAATACTCGCTCAGGCAAAACCTTACGTGCTAGAGTAATAGAAGTGGAAACAGTAGAGGTGAATTTATGAAAAATTTGCTAAAGTAATACTGTTTCGCGCCGATATTATGGCTGAGAGTATAATATTATTGGGTCTATAATCATGGTCAATCAAGTTAACGGTCAAAATCAGTCCTCCACCGTTGCAAACAACGTTAAACAGCAAAAAGCTGAATTGCAACGAAATGAGGCCAGTGCTACAGCGGCTAAAGCGCCCGCTACCCCAAAAGCTGCGGCAGATTCCGTCAGTCTAACACCACAAGCACAGCAGTTAAAAACTGTGAATGAAAAGGCACAGCAGTCTTCAGGCTTCGATGACAAGAAGGTCGAAGAGCTGAAAAAAGCGATCGCTGAAGGCAAATACCAAGTTGATGCCGAAAAACTGGCGAAGAACATAGCTGCATTTGAGTTTGAAATATATGGATGATTTGGTTCGGCTTTGCCACCACAAACTTTCTGAACAAATTGTAACGCTTGAAGCGATGACCCAGCTTCTGGCGCGCGAGCTTGACGAACTAGCCTCTCGCCGTGGCGACCACCTCAAAGAGGTTGCACGGGAAAAACTCTCTTATATTTCTAAACTTCAAAAGCTCGATAAGGAGCTAGCGCAGACAGACCCTAAAGTATTTCAGCACGCTGAGATAGTGCCCTTGGTGAGTAAAGTTCGCGCTTTACTTGCCGAATGTCAGACCAAAAATGAAGTTAACGCCAAAACAGCTCATCAAGCCAACGTCAGCACAAGAGAGCTAAAGAGTATTTTAATTGGTGCACCAACATCCGTCACTTATGGTCAAGATGGCAACGTCAAGAGCAGTGAGGGTGAACTGGTAAGGAACCTTAAAGCTTAATTGGTACTTTTTACCTAAACACGCCTTATGCTCTAATTTAACGTCGCCCCGCTCCTATAAACAGTTGCACGCCGTATTATTAGAACCTTGTCCATGTTCTAATAAAAACAGTAAAGCACTTGGCTATAGGTAGTTAACCCGAACTTCAAACAATTAATTCGTTTCTAGCGGCTAGTTTTAGTGCTAGCTGTACGCTGAGTTCACTTTCAATAGTCAGCGATTGGTGCGTAAATTTATACCAATTTTCTTAATTAACCCGAGATCGGTTTAAGCCATCAGT
>NZ_RCSQ01000002.1:0-28622 GCF_004103255.1 Pseudoalteromonas sp. PS5 | reverse complement strand
AAAAAGGAACCAAACAGTTCAAAACACATACAAAAACACCCGCTATAAGCGGGTGTTTTGCTCTTTTAACCTTAGATAGCGCCTATAGATTAAAACTTATATTCAATACCTAGACCTAAGTAATCTTTTTCGACCTGGTTATCTGCATCATATGTAGAATAGAAACCATACACCTTCGCATTTTTGGCAAGTTTGTAATCGACACCAACAGAGACTCCATCAACTTTGTCACCCGCGTCAAAATCAATAACTTGATACTGAGCCTTCAATGTCGCACTACCTAACTTATATGCTGCATTTAATAAATAGCCATCCGCTTCTGCGCTACCATTCACTTTTTCTTGAGTCTGGTACATTGCACCAAGTTTAAAGTCAGCTAGTTTCCCTTGCACACTAAAGCGAATCGTGTCATAGCCGTTAACTTCACTGTCAGCTGCAATCGCTGCATAGACAGTTGACTCTTTTAAACCCGCGTCACCATAAGTAACCGCTGTAGAGAAGCCGTTTTCACCTTCTTCATTATCTTCAGCAATAAAACTACCTAAAACTCTAATGCCATTAAAGCTTGGTGATTTATATGAGATTGAATCGCCTAAACGATTCTCACCTTTGAACAGTACCTTAATATCACCTTCAAGGTCATTGAATTGATCTAACTTGCCTTGTGATTGTTTTAATGCGGTGTCGTTACGACCAATCACTACTTCACCAAAGTTACCTTTCAAACCAACATACTGGTTACGTGCTGTAATATTGTCTTTGTCACCTTTGGAGTCGGCGTCAGACACATCCACTTGAAATTCAAGCTTGTAAATAACTTCTAAACCTGAGTTTAATTTCTCAGAACCTTTGAAACCAAAGCGAGAAGCGTTACTTTTGATTTCAGTAACAGAGCCGGCACCATCATCTGAAGATTGCACCGATACGTTCGCTTTACCATAAACATCTACTTCAGCATTTGCTTGAAGGGTGATTGCACTTAATAATGATAGCGCCAAAGCAGTCTTAGTTAGTTTCATGTGTATTTCCTCAATATCGCAACACGTATTTTTAAAACATGCGCAGTGTGACATTGCTAAATGACAAAAATATTACACATAAAATATTTCTGAAAATAAAGTGACACTCAAAATTAAGAAATACGTCACAAAATATTCATTATAGGAACTACTGCACCGCTCCTAACAAATTTACTATCGTTTCAATCTGTTCTAACTGATCATTATCTTTGTGATACGCTACATATATCTCCCTTGAATTACTCTCGACGTCATTAATTTGGAATAATTTTTCGGCCTCAATAGCCTCCAGCGCTAGCGCTTCCGGAACAAAGGCTGATCCGCCACATTGTAAGATCAAATCCAGCGCGATCCGTCCTGTACTTGTTCTGAAATATGGAGGTGTCGCACCTGTAAATTGCTTTGCATGCCATAATGAAAAAGCAGTACCCCAATCGACATAAACATATTGGTTGTCAAAGAAGTCTTCCTTGGTGGCAGTATCAAAGGTGCTCACAGGAATAATTGCCAAGTCACTGATCGGCCTGACCTCCAGCTCATCTACTTTAGGTGGATCGAATAGAACCGCAAGATCTAATGTTCTTTCTAATAGCAATCTTGTACTTTCTTGCTGCGTTTTGACTTCTGCTACTAGAGATACGCCTGGCATAGCAGAAACGATATGATTGATACCAAACTGTAAAAAAGCATCCCAAATATTCGCTGTGCCGCTTAGAGACAATTGTTTGTGCATATTATTTGCGAGCGCAACATCGACTTTTGCTCTTTGCATGCCCGTCAGTATCATTTTTGCGTGAGGTAGCAGTCTTTCACCGGGTGCTGTCAATTGAATATTGTTACGCTGGCGAATGAACAAGTTTACCCCTAGGCTCTGTTCTAATTGACGGATCCTAAAACTTACAGCTGATTGTGTAATGTATAAATTTTCAGCTGCCCTGCCAAAATGGCGGGTCTTCACAACTTCAACAAAAGTTTTTAATAGATCTATGTCCATTTTTCTTCCTGACGATAAAAATTACTCGTTTAAAAAATTTGAGAACTTGGTCCATACTCCAGCCAGATAACCTTAGAGGACTCAGTTATGGATCATAATTTAGCGACTTTGAAAAATGCCTTTGCAAGCAACAGAGCCTTTTATGATGATGCCAATTTCCCTAGAGGATTTGGACGCAGTGGCCACTTTACCCTTCAAGAAGCCGAGATTCTTGAACGCTGTGGAGCCACACTAAGAAGCTTATACAGCAAAGCAGCAGAACCTCAAAATAGTTTCCAGTCACAATTCGTTCAAGTGATGGATGGCTTAATCCCACCGACTAATGCCGTTGAAAAAGCTTGGGCCAAATACCTCAAGCATACAACCTGCAAAACAAAGTTTCATACTCTATTTGGTCGCTCAAAAGTACAAAATGATAGCAGCGTGGTAATCCCAGCGGATATTGACGACGAACTATAACATCATGAATGTTAATAGTGTGCCGACACTATCATTGGCAGTTGTTGACAATATTTTAGTTCACAACTGTCAGTGTTTTCCTTCTTCAATCATTATGACAGTAGATTTATACGCTGTTATCCCGTTCAATTATTGATCCTCTCATTGCATTTCCTTTCAGTTAGGTTAAGAATTAATAAAACAGGAAATAATTGGCGAAGGTTGTGTTACGGAAAATCCTAATTATTGAAGACACCCCTACCATTGCGAAAGTGCAAAAGCACATTGCAACTTCTGCTGGGTATCAGGTAGATATTGCAGAGTCTCTTGCTGAAGCTCAGGCGTTGTTATCACAGCATACTTACTTCTGTGCTGTTGTTGATTTTGTACTGCCAGATGCGCCCCATGGAGAAGCTATCCCATGCACTGTTAGCGCAGATATTCCAACTATTGTTATGACGGGTAATATAGAAAGCCAGACTCGCTCTATTGTCGAACAGTACCCGATTATCGATTACATCATAAAAGAAAATAAACAGGCTTATCACTACTTACGGCGACAGTTGGAGCGCTTGCCAAGGAATGAAAATGTAAAAGTTCTCGTTGTCGATGACTCAATGGCATCTCGGAACTATGTATCGGCACTTCTAATTAGACATAAATATCAGGTTCTAGAAGCATGTGATGGGCTTGAAGCGCTAGCGGTATTAAAAGAGAACCCAGAAATTTCTGTGATCATTACAGACAACGAGATGCCAAATATGCGTGGAGAAGAGCTTTGTATCGAAATACGACGACTCTACTCAGATGACGATAAAGCAATCATCGGTATTTCAGGAGTAGAAAATGCCAACCTGTCCACACGCTTTTTGAAAAATGGAGCTAATGACTATTTAAGAAAGCCATTTAATGCTGAAGAGTTTTATTGCCGCCTTAGTCAAAACGTCGATATGCTCGAACATATCCAAACAATCAGACGACAAGCTAATACTGACTACCTCACCGGACTGCCTAACCGCCGCTACTTTTTCGACACCGTAAAAAAGAGTTTAAAAGCACGATTTGGCAAAAAGCAGCATGGACTAATAGCCATGATTGACATTGACCACTTTAAACAAGTGAATGATAAGTATGGTCATGACGGTGGCGACGCTGTACTGGAATCTATTGGCAAGGTGTTCGCTACACACTTTGCGAGTGATCTCGTTGCGCGATTAGGCGGAGAGGAGTTCGCTATCTATTTTAAAGATACAAAATCAGAAGGTTGCGTGGAAAAGCTCGAACAATTTAGAAAATATTTGGAAAGTAACAGTAGCAAGCTGACAACTCAGAAAATTGCCTTTACTGTCTCAATGGGACTCGCTTCACAAGTGACAACCAATATAGAAAGCTTGATAAAAGATGCCGATGAGCAACTTTATCAAGCTAAAGGTACCGGTAGAAACCGCTTAGTTTACTAAGCGCTTTCTCCTATCACGGTAAGAGTCGAGACTAAACATCACCAATGCACTCCAAATAAAAGCAAAGGTAACGGCTCGTTCAGCGTCAAACGGTTCTCCGTAAAATAGTACAGCCAACATAAACATTAAACTCGGCCCGATATATTGAAAAAAACCTAACGTTGAGTATGGAATGCGCTTGGCGGCACCTGTGAAACACAGTAATGGCAAAGTAGTTACAACCCCTGCGCTAACAAGGAGTATATTAGTATACCAATCATTGTTCATAAGGTTACTAGTAGCACTAGGTTCCGCCCACCACCAGTACACCAATGCTATTGGCGTTAAAATAAGCGCTTCAACCAATAGACCCGGTAGTGACTCTACCGCTAACGTTTTTCGAAGCAAGCCATAAATTGCAAATGAGCCAGCCAAAGAAAAGGCAATGATAGGAAAAGAGCCAAAACTAATAAGCTGTAGCAATACGCCAAATATTGCAAGCATCACAGCAAACTTCTGTCCTGCTCTTAGCTTTTCAGAAAGAAATAACATGCCCAGCAACACATTGAGTAGCGGGTTGATATAATACCCAAGGCTTGCATCTAACATATAGTCGTTTTGCACAGACCAAATAAACAGCCCCCAGTTGAACCCGAGTAATAAAGCAGTTAATGTCAACATCGCCAACAGCTTGGGATTGACTAAAATCGCTTTTATCTTTGGCCACTGTTGTCTAGCCAGCACAATAATAAAGATAAACAGCACCGACCATATTACGCGATGAATTAATATTTCAATCGCATCAACATGAGTCAATTGCTTAAAATAGATGGGGGCTAATCCCCACATCAAAAAGGCAAGTACAGCGAGTAAATGTCCTTTTTTCTGTTCTTCAATCACAGCTTTAGACCTTGTTTAATCTTGGTAGGATCCACTTAAAGGTCAAACAGTATACTATGGTTTGTAGTTAACAGCGATGAAAGTTGGATGAATATATACCAAGGCTTCCTCAAGTTTGTAGAGGGTAAAGTGTTCAAATCTTATTCACTCCCTCCATCCGAGCGTAAAAAGCAAAGACAAGGGTCAAAAAAAACTCTAAAATAGCCGCGATGAATACCCTCAAGAACACACCAGCTAACGACCCTCATACGGTACTGAAAGATATATTCGGTTACAGTACGTTTCGACATGGTCAACTTGATATCATTCAGTCTAGCTTAGCTGGTCAGGACACGCTTGTGTTGTTGCCAACAGGCGGTGGCAAGTCTTTATGCTATCAAGTTCCTGCAGTATTACTGCCCGGCGTTACACTTGTTATTTCGCCCCTTATATCACTGATGCAAGACCAAGTTGCTCAATTAAAAGCACAAGGTATTGCCGCTGAATATATAAATAATAGTGTTGCATGGGAACAACAGAGAGACATTTACGACAGGCTCTATAATGGAGACATAACGCTACTTTATGTTGCACCTGAAAAAGCCTTACAGCGAGAGTTTATTGACCGCATTGCAGGCTGCCACATCAGCTTATTCGCAATTGATGAAGCGCATTGTGTGTCTCACTGGGGGCATGACTTTAGACCTCATTACTTTCGCTTGAAAGAGTTACGGCAGTATTTTCCTAATGTTCCAATGATGGCATTAACGGCAACCGCTGATTTAGCAACGCGAAAAGACATCGTGCAGCAACTCGGGATGTATGAACCGTTTATTTATACTGGTAGCTTCGACAGACCGAATATCCGCTACACCATAGAAGAAAAATTTAAGCCACTATCACAACTGTTTCGGTACCTTAAAGAGCAAAAAGGCCAAAGCGGAATTATCTACTGTGGTAGTAGAAAACGTGTAGACGATATTGCCGAGCGACTTATCGATGCTGGGTTTAACGCTGCAGGTTATCATGCTGGCTTGGATAATGACCAACGACAATTTGTGCAAAACCGCTTCGCACGAGACGACATTCAAATTGTCGTAGCCACTGTTGCATTTGGAATGGGGATCAATAAGCCCAATGTTCGGTTTGTTGTACATTACGATATCCCAAAAAGTGTTGAAGCCTATTATCAAGAAACTGGTCGCGCCGGTCGAGATGGCCTTGCTGCTGAGGCGGTAATGTATTTCGATCCTGCTGACATTCCAAGAGTTAGGCGTTTTTTTGAAGATATTCCAGATGAGCAGCGCCGCAAAGTGGAAGAGCAACGTTTTCAAGCAATGTCTAGCTTTGCAGAAGCCCAAACTTGCCGCCGGCAAATTTTACTCAATTATTTTAGTGAGTATCAGCGCGAGGCTTGCGGCAACTGCGATATTTGTCTAAATCCTCCAAAGCAATTTGATGGTACTTTAGTTGCGCAACAAGCATTATCTTGTGTATACCGCGCAGAGCAACGCTTTGGCATTGGCTATATTGTCGATATTCTACGTGGGGCAAATACTGCCAGAATAAGAGAATATAACCACCATACACTGTCTACATACGGGATCGGAAAAGAACATAGTAATGAGTTTTGGCTCAGTATTTTGCGTCAACTTATCCATCATGGCTTATTAAATCAAGATATAACTCAAGGTGCGACTCTCAGACTTACCGAAGCCGCAAGAGCGGTGCTCAAAGGTGAATATGTTTTACAGCTGGCAGAGCCAAGACTCGTTGCTAAACACGTTTATCAAGACAAGCTTGCCCAGTTTAATTACGACAAAAAACTATTTGCTAAATTACGCGCATTGAGAAAACAATTAGCAGATGAAGATGACGTACCACCGTATGTTGTATTTAACGATAGAACACTCGCTGAAATGGCACAAAAAACACCGACAAACGATAGTGAGTTTTTGCAAGTGTCAGGGGTTGGTTTCACCAAATTAAGTAAATATGGTGCTCCATTTATGCAATTGATTAGAAACTACTTGGAAAGAGACTAAATGACAACTCTGACTTTAGATCTGCTACACGAAGTGATCATCATTCACCCAGAGTTGTTACCTCAAGATGATGAGTTTGAATTATGGGGTCAAGTCTTCTTGCACCATGATGCCGTCGAGCTGATTGAGTTTTCGACAGGCGCAGATAGACATCTGTGGCGTTTTACATTTAGCGGCTGCTATTTCAACTTAAATTTTGAACACTACAGCAACAGCGTTTGGATAGCACCAGATGGTGTTGACGCCCTAGATTTACTGCCCTCGCTACACAAAAACCTTTCTCGTTAAGTCCATATAAAGCTCTTTAAGTCTATAAATATTATTACTTTTGTTGCAGATACAGAGCAAGTTGCAACAATATAATCCATACTAAAGGAAGATTCGACTTAAAGGCTTCAAGATGAAAGTAAATCGGTTATCGTACAGTTGTGTGCTACTCTTTTGCGGTACAAGCACCTTTGCTAACACAGAAAAAGTGACCGCTGAACACTACACTGACAGCTGCAGTAACAACCGTGTTGAAGCTAAAAGTGATGAAAACTTATCTCGTCAGCTTGATGTTGAGCAGATATATCCAGAGCCTGCCAATGGTAAGAAAATCGCAGAGATTACATTAAAACAGCTGAATGTTTTTGATACTAGCAACCCAGAAGAAGATAACGCATTATTTCGATTTGCAAATAATTACCATATCCAAACCAAACCTGAAGTACTGAAAAGTGTGCTCTTATTTCAAGAAGGTGATAAATACAATCCGAGGAAACTCAGCGAATCAGAGCGGCTACTTCGCAATCAGTCTTATTTATATGATGCACGGATCTTTGCCAGCGAAAACTGTGATGGTGATATCCTTGTTACTGTCGTCACTCGAGATCTATGGACTTTGCTACCCGACTTAAGCTTTAGTCGCAGTGGAGGGGAAAATACCTCAAGAGTAGGATTTCGAGAAAGTAACTTATTCGGCTGGGGTAAGCGACTTTCTTTTACTCAAATAACTGAAGTTGACCGCTCTGGGTATCAATTTGTTTATGATGACCCCAATATTTTAAATTCACGGTACCGAGGGAGAATTGAGTATTCCGATAACGACGATGGTGAGCGCCACTATATTGACGTGAGCTACCCATTTTTTGCTACGGATACGCCGTATAGTTATGGTTTTACTAGTTATTCCGATAAACGCGAGGAGCCTTTGTACTCTGAAGGGGAAACCATATCAGAATTTAGTCAATCCACAGAGGTAACCCAACTCTATTTTGGTCACTCAAAGCCATTGTCAGGGAACTGGACTCGTCGCTTAATAGCGGGTGCTCGCCATGAGCAACATACATTCGAGGAGATCGGCGACACTACATTGCCTATCGCAAAGGATCGAACACTAACCTACCCATATATCCAAGCACAATGGTTTGAAGACTCTTATGTCAAAGTGCGTAACTTTGATTCGATTTATAGGACAGAAGATCTCAATTTAGGCTGGAATATTAATGCACTTCTTGGTTACTCAACACAAGCTTGGAGTGATGATACTGAGCGACTAATATATTCGTTCTCTGCTAACACTGCACATTACACCTCAGATCATAGCCTATGGCGCTTTTATTTTGATATTGAAGGGAGTTGGGATAAAGAAGCAAAGAAATCTGAAAACCTCATCGCCACCACCACCTTTCAGTACTACTTTAACACCAGCATATATGAGTCTTGGTTTCTTAATGCAAGCTATACCTATGGTAAAAACCTTACCTTGGACAATCAAATTACATTAGGAGGGGAAACGGGCTTAAGGGGCTACCCAATAAAATACCAACAAGGTAGCCGCAGCATGCTGCTTAATATTGAAAAGCGTTACTACTGGGAATATGATTTATGGCGCCTATTTAAAGTAGGTGGTGCGGCGTTTTTTGATGTTGGCAGAGCTTATCATTCACACCTTGCGATAGAGGGGAATGAGTCAGTGTTAAAGAATGTTGGTATTGGACTGAGACTAGCACCAAGCCGAGCAAATTCAGACATCATGGTACATATAGACCTAGCAACGCCTATTAACGGACCAGATAATGTCGATAGTATCCAATGGCTACTAACCGTAAAAAATCGTTTTTAGCGATGTCTTGAATAGGTAAACATGCTATAAAGCAAAAAAATTATTAGGATACCACCGTGCATTTTTTAGACTTTGCACTTAGCCAATACAAACTCATTGTTACTCTGCTGGCCATATTAAGCTTTCCACTGTTAATGAAAGCGTGCTGTAAACTACTAGAAAAAGTCACCAGAGGTAAAATTGATTCTCACCGCAAGCAACGAGCTGACTTACTCGTTAGAGTTCTAGTTGCATTTGTGTTTGTCTGCTTTATGTTGGTATTTTGGGGAATAGAACTACGAGGTCTACTTGTACTTGGGTCATCGCTTTTTGCAATGCTCGGTGTTGCCATGTTTGCTGGCTGGTCACTTCTTTCAAACCTAACGTCATTTTTACTCATGTTTATTCAAAATGATTATCGAGTTGGTAACTGGGTTAGAATAGTTGATGGAGCCAACTTTGTTGAGGGTTGTATTGTTGAAATGGGGTTGATGAGCGTCGTTTTGCGTCACGTCGACGGTCATAAAGTCGTCTACCCTAACAATTTATTCGTCACTAGACCTGTACTTGTACTGAGCCAAGAACCAGTCAAGCCAAAACAGCCAGCTGCGCCAAGACGACCACTAGGCCCTAAGAAATAGGGCCTATATCATCGATAAAGGTTTCTAGCTGCTGCTCCACAATACTATTCGCATAAGCAAAATAGGCAATATGAAATACCGCATCACCCTCATTGACTAAAGGCAACATCTGCTGCCCAATCACTATACCACTTCTTGGAGCAATAATTGCCTCTTCGCTTTGACCTAAGGGGCTGTCAATGTAAGCAAGAATTTGCCCTTTTGAAACGCGCTCACCTAGCGTTACCTGTGCACGTACAATACCGTCCACATCCGCCCTAACCCAGCTAGTCGCTGCTGCAATAACAGCATCATGAACTTGCTTTCGGCGTCGCCCTCGTAGCATTTTTAAGTGACGCATGACATTTTCTACACCTTGTAAACCAGCTGCTATCGCAAGCGCATCAAAGCGTAATGCCTCTCCAGCCTCGTATGTGATCACCGGTATATCTAGACCTGAGGCTTCACTGCGAAGTGAACCATTGCGCAGTCGTGCATCAATAGCCACAGGAGTACCAAATGCCATCGCCATTTCTTTTGTCATCTCACAAGACAAATCTCCACGGATCTGAGGCAAATTTGAACGATGAATAGCGCCCGTGTGCAAATCGATGATATGATTGGATTTTTTCACCACCAGATCGAAAAACATATGCGCCATTCTCGCTCCAAGTGAGCCTTGCTCTGATCCTGGGAAGCAGCGATTCAAATCCCGCCTATCAGGAAGGTAACGAGACTTGTGAATAAAACCGAAAATATTCACGATCGGTACCGCTATTAGTGTACCTCGCAATGTAGCTGCATCGACTTTACTCAATAGCTGACGCACCACTTCAACCCCGTTAAGCTCGTCACCATGAATAGCCGCACAGACCATTAATACAGGGCCAGACTCTGCACCATTAACGACTTCAATTGGAATAGTCATTGGAGTGTGGGTATACAGCTTCGCCACCTCCAATTGTACGGTTTGTCTTTCAGCTACCCCGACACGTGTATCGAGTAAAGTGAAAGGCTGGTTAATTTTAACCTTTGCCACGTGTCGCAGTCCTCTTAGCAGCCGCATTTTTCTCGATGAACGAAATTATCATGCCCGCAATATCTTTGCCTGTTGCTTTTTCTATCCCTTCAAGGCCAGGTGATGAATTTACCTCCATTACCAAAGGTCCACGTTCAGAGCGAAGTAAATCAACCCCCGCAACGTTCAAACCCATTGCTTTTGCAGCCGCTACCGCAGTGCGGCGTTCTTCAGGAGTAATTTTAACCAATGTTGCCGAGCCCCCTCGATGCAAGTTAGAACGAAACTCACCTTCTTGCGCTTGGCGTTTCATCGCAGCGATAACTTTATCACCAATCACAAAACAACGAATATCCGCTCCACCAGCTTCTTTAATATATTCTTGCACCATAATGTTGGCTTTGAGACCCATAAATGCCTCAATAACACTCTCTGCTGCTTTGCGCGTCTCAGCAAGTACAACACCAATACCCTGTGTGCCTTCTAGCAATTTGATCACAACGGGTGTCCCACCTACCATTTCAAGTAGATCTTTGACGTCGTCTGGCTTACTCGCAAAACCAGTGATCGGCATGCCCACTCCCTTCCTAGACAACAACTGTAATGAACGTAGTTTGTCTCGTGAGCGCGTAATTGCTACCGATTCATTTAATGGGTAAACCCCCATCATTTCAAACTGTCGAAGTACGGCACATCCATAAAATGTCACAGACGCGCCAATCCGAGGTACAATGGCATCGAACCCACTGAGTTGCTGCCCCTTAAAATGGATCTCTGGCTCACTGCTATTAATATTCATGTAACAACGCAGCGCGTCTATTACAGCAACCTCATGTCCCCTTTGCTCAGCAGCTTCAATAAGGCGACGTGTTGAGTATAAAGATTGATTCCTTGAAAGAATGCCAATTTTCACGATTTATCCGTTTTATTACTTAAGTATGAATGCTCTGGGTCAACAATAATGCGGCCTCGCATTGCTGTGCGCCCTAGCAGCATTCTAAATTTCATGGTTCCTCTATTGCTCAGCGTAATTTCAATAGGCCAAGCCTGTTCACCAATACGTAAGTTTGTCTCGATGACATAACGCAGCTCTTTATGACCTCCAGAGTCTGTGACTACACGTTCATCGAGTACTTTTGCTTCACAACATACTTCATAGTCAGTGTCACCCTGGAGTGGATGAAGCCAAAACCTAACCCATCGCTCGCCACTATCTGATTGAAATGCTTCAACCTTAAAAGCATGAAGACAAGATGTTCTTGCTCCTGTATCAACTTTTGCTTTTATCTTATTAATTCCTAAGTCAGGTAATGAAAGCCATTCTCGCCAACCAACTGTGATCATAGTGTGCTCTTTTATAAAATGAATTTGGACTTATACGCGCAATTAAGTCATATGAAAAACAAAATAAATTTATCCTAAAGATAATACTGTTTTGTCTTGGAGCTTTCTCAATTTGAAAGATAGCCTAACTCCTATAACCCTGCACACCAGTTTAATATTTATGACTCGCGCTAGCGCTCAAACAGGCAACTGAAGATTCATAAATTACCTGCGACTCAGAGTGATTGTTCTACGGTAGCAGCACTCGTACACTTTTCAAGCGAGTACTCTATACTTGCTAATATTATTCAGGGCATATCAAAACAATTTATTTTATCGCCAAGATATTGAAATGAATTTGAAAAATAAATTATCTATGTCAGGCTTGATATGAACTTTTTGCTGGGGATAAACAATGACAGGATTACTCCATGCGTGCGTGCTTGATGGTCAAGGTGGCGGTAGAGTACTGTGCGAGCTCTCTGAAATTGGATCAGTCATTCACAAAGAACCCTTATGGCTTCATTTTGATTATAGTTTTGAAGACACCACAGAGTGGTTAAAAAACCAGAGCTTTTTGGACGAATGGGAATACCAAGCCCTCACTGCTGATGAGACCAGGCCAAGAACGGTTAATGGTAATGAGGGGTTATTGGTATTCTTACGCGGCGTGAATTTAAACCCAAAGCAAAGTCCAGAGGATATGGTTTCTCTTCGCTGTTTTGCTAATGAAAAGCTTTTAATAACCTGTCGTAAGCGGCACATTATGTCTGCTCAAGACATGCTAACACAAATTAAAAAGGGTCAAGGGGCAAAGAGTATTGGTGAACTTCTCTCGACTTTAGTCATGCGTCTTTCAATGAGAATGCAAGATATTATTTGGCAAATAGAAGAGCAACTTGATGAGTTTGAGGAAGCCCTAGAAAATAGCGAGCAACTACCCAACTATCAACAACTACCGGTATTAAGAAGACAAACCATCGGCTTAAAACGATACCTCAAACCACAAAAGCTGGCGATCAACGAATTACTACTAGTTAAAGTAAATTGGCTAAATGAAGACCACTTACACCAGTTAGAAGAAGCGAATAATGCACTCAGCCGCTATATTGAAGAATTAGAAGCTGCGATTGAGCGGGCACAAGTGATTCAAAATGCGATCACTAACCACCAAAATGAACAGTTAAATCAGAGAATGTACATCATGTCGGTTGTGGCGGCATTATTTTTACCGCTGGGGTTCTTAACCGGATTGTTAGGTGTCAATATTGGAGGGATCCCAGGTACCGAATGGAATGGGGCTTTTGCCTTGTTTGTAATCATGCTGGTTTTGATCACCGCTGGAGTCGGAGTGTATTTCAAGCGCAAAGGCTGGCTATAATGACTGGCGCTCTCGCTAGGGATCGAACCTAGAACTTAGCCTCCGGAGGGCTACGTGATATCCATTTCACCACGAGAGCGACGTCAACATAATAATGCGAAGTGCTAAGAAATACCAGACTATGTTTTCTATATGATTAATTAATAACCGAATTTTGAAAAAAAGCTGTACTTTGGGCAAAAAACCAGTTATTCAACTATGCTTTGAAAATAATAAAATAGAATGAGAGTGCTGTTTAACCGTCAATTCTGACAGAAAAAGGCAGTACCACAATACTTGATTGAGGATCACAAATATGACACCAATGACCACAGAGCAAGTTGCAGAGTTTCTTGATGTTAAAGTTGAACGTGTAAGACGTCTTGCTCGAGAGAACCTGCTAGTAGCAAAAGACACAGATGCCAGTGGCGAGCCAATTTTTGACAAAGCCGATGTGGAAAAATACAAAGAGCTTGCACAACGCTTAGGTGGCATTTAAGCCCTGCTTCTCCCGGTGCCAGTATTGTCAGTCAAGGGAACTGATGCATTACTGGCGTAGAGCCTTGCGTTTATATCCAAAGCGTTAGTATTTCTCTCAATTTGTTCGCTTCATCGACAACCCCTTTTTGCTCATACCAATGAATGCTCAGCAATAAGTATATTTGACAATATACCTTCAATTTAACGTCTGCATAGGATGGCGTGCACTTCTGATTAAGTAGAAAGTAGGTATCAACAAGACGATATGCTGATGCAACATCACGCTGAAAGCTGCATACTAATGCCGCCAGATCAAAAAAAATATCGTTGTGGCAGGCATATTCAAAGTCAATAAGACGCACGCCTTCAGGACTGCAAATAATATTACTAGTTACCAAGTCATTATGACAAAATGCCACGTCACTTGGTAATCCAGCAAGCTGAGACAAAAGCCATTGCACGTTTACAATAGCGCTACTCTCAAGCTCAATAGCCCTCATATAACCAACAAGGTCAAGAGTTTCATATACAGCAAGCTCAAGACTATGTACTTGGAGCAATGGTTTTAATAGCGCCTCATCATCTAGCACACGGTTGTACTTACCCTCAGGGATATAACTGAATATGGCCATTCGCGTATCCATATCATATTGTAGTGCCGTCGAGGTAACTCCAACGCAAGCAAGCTTATTCTGTGCTGCTAGTGCTGCAACAGGAATATCATGACTGTAGCACTTTATGACAAATTGCTGACCATCACTGGTTATCAGATAATTGTTATTGCTCACCCCTTTCGTAAGCTTTCGTATATCATTAACAGCCACACCAAAAACTGCATTTACACTTGCTTTTATTGCTTCTAGTTCAGAGTGTCGCAAGAGACTTACCTTGCTTTGCTTCATACTCTTCATACCAACGTTTATAGCCCCAACAAGCCATTAAGGTGTAGAAGATGAAAAGTACTAACGTCGGGTAGAACCCTTTTAGATAATAAAGATAAATAGATGCTGCATCTATCACAACCCAATATAGCCAATTCTCAAGTACTTTCTTTGCCACCAAGTAGGTGGTCACCACTGCGAAACAGGTTGTAAAGCTATCTAGATAGGCTAAATCCGCAGACATATAATGTTTAGTCACATAGCCAAGTACAACTGACACAATAGCTGTCACGGCTATCACACTAAGATGTTTTGACATCGACCAAGAGGTTATCCGACTTGGGGTATTCTTGTTACCTTGACGCCACATCCACCAACCGACAACTGCCATCACCATATAGTAGAAATGCAGCAAGGACTCCATGACGAGTGCACCGTTCCAATATAAGACTGTGTATATAAAAGTATTGATAAATGCCACAGGCCAGCACCAGATATTTTCTTTAATGGCTAATAATAAATATGCCACGGCTAGCACGACTGCAATGTACTCCCAAATAGACATGGCAGTAAAGCCAGCTAGCGTATCCGTTAACCACTCCATTAAATAACCGCACTTTGTGTTGGAGATAAATCACCGGCAATAAACTTACAAACAAAAATACTCTTACCAAACGTTTCAAAAGAGCGTTTCATTTCTTGGTTTATGATAGAAGTAACGAGATCAAACTCTCCAAATACCTGAGTCGACATGGTATTGGTGAGTACTTTTATATCATCGTGTTGATTTAATCTATCAATAAAACCTTGAATAAAAGGGATGTAGTCTTGATGAAGTGGATATTTACTGATTTCAACAGAAACTTGCATGAACGCTCCTTACAAATAGCAATCAATTGGCAATGTATGTATTCATTTTATTTTAACTTAATATGGTACTAATTTGAGGGAAAATTTAAGACTCCGACGTTAGTCAAGTGTAAAAAATATAGTCACTTAGTAAAAGGCGAACTTCTCTTCGCGGATATAGTTCGCCCCATCTTATTACTCACTGTTTTTATTCTTTTCAATGTGCTTTAGCACCTACGAAAGTGCCATGGCCACTCCTAAACAGTAACAATCCCAAGCGGTGCTGCGGTTTGCCAAGCACCACGAGTAAAATCAGGAATGCTTAATGATTCACTACGATTTGCCACAGATTGTACCGATAGTGGCGAGATCACTGACCAAGCTGCGCCATCATAAACATCTTGATCAAGCGGCTCACCATTGCGTAAACAATAAATCATGCGCCAAAACATTAAAAAGTCCATACCACCATGACCACCATTGCGCTCTGCTTCTTTACCCATTTTAATCCATAGTGGATGGTCATATTGTTTATACCACGACTCCATGTCGTGATCCCATTCATGGAAGCTCTTAGTACCACCTTGCTCCAAAGCAATACGGTTAGGAAAGCCAGCAAAGACACCATTGGTACCTTGGATGAGGTTATGACGTGAGTAAGGTCTTGGGGTTGTTGTGTCATGTTGCACCACAATACTCCGTCCCTTAATGGTTTTGATCATTGTTGTGTTCATATCACCAGCCACGTAGTTTAACTGATTACGCTCGTGATCTGCTGAAAACTCTCGCTTTGCATATGCAGCACGGCCAAGTGCTGGGGAGCTCATTGAAGTAAGGTAATCGAAACGATCGCCTCGGTTGATATTCATGTATTGGGAGACTGGCCCCAACCCATGGGTTGGATACAAATTACCATTACGCTTCGTATGCCAATGAGTACGCCACGACCCTGTTTTATGCTCAATTTCTTTCATCTGCCAACGCAGTTCGTGGATATATGCGGCCTCTGCGTGAAGCAATTCGCCGAATATACCTTGTCGAACCATATTCAGCACCATCAGCTCATCGCGGCCATAGTTGACATTTTCCATCATCATGCAGTTCTTTTGAGTGCGCTCAGCGGTGTCAACGATTTGCCACATTTCTTCAACAGTTAATGCCAATGGCACTTCGACAAAAGCATGCTTGCCACTGTTCATCGTGTCAATGGCCATTGGCGCATGCCATTTCCATGGCGTTGAAATGATAACGATGTCAATATCATCCCGATTAAGCATATCTTGATAAGCTAAATCACTACCACGATACAGCTCAGGCTTTGGTAGCCCCCGTTCGTCAACGAGGTAACTAGCTGACTTTTCGAGAACTGCATCATGAGTATCACAAATGGCAACAATGTGCGCGCCCTCAATATGACTCATACGTTTAACATGACCATAGCCACGCTGACCCACCCCGATAAAACCAACACGAACAACATCCATTTTTGGTGCAACAAGCCCAATGACCGAACGCCCTTGCTGCTTGGGTATGATATTGCTATTTTGATTTGAGCTTGCGCAGCCAGCAACAACACTGGCAGCCGCAGCAGCACCTGCGGCTTTTAAAAAGTCGCGGCGATTTACATTTTTCATTTTGACTCCTAAACGATACTTCATCAACAGCGTACATGTACCAGTTAGCCTTAATACTTGCTCAATTTGAAGAAGCAAACCTGACGTTAACTGCGTTCAAAATTTCTCATTTAAAACACTAAATAACAAATTTTTTGCCTTCCTGCATGAATGTAGGTAGCTTGGCGATAACAGGACGCAGTAGCGGTGTTAGCAACAAGGTTTTCTCGCCTCAAAATCGCAAACTCAATCAAGCTAATCGGTATCGGTGCTGAGTGTAAACAAGCTAAACCATACCGATTCTAGGTTCAAAAGATTGCGATAAAACCATAAAAAAAGCGCCTAAGCGCTTTTTATCAATACCCTATTTTCAACTAGATAGATTGTATAATTTCTATTAAGTTAGGTTCTTTTTCTAAGACACTCGCATAAAGTGCCAGCTGGTTTTTAGCTCTATCTAGATTATGGCCAGTTCGATGAATAGCAAAATAGTTATCGCCATCCAGGTAGTCGGTCAAAAAACGCAAGCCTATCATTAATGGCATAACTTTAGCGCCAAGAATAAAGCTATCTTTCTCAGCTTTTGTCACGCTAGCTTGCAAAGGTTCAATATAACCCCGAGCGAGTGCCGAAAATATGTTCTCCCTAACTTGTACTTGAGCCAAGTTGGTTGAATCTTCCGGCTCAGGAGAGCAAAAAGTGCGCACCATATCACCAAAATCAAATAGCCAATGGCCAGGCATGCAGGTATCTAAATCAATGACCGCTCTGGCTTGGTCACTATTTGTTGAAAACAGCATGTTATTGATTTTAGTATCATTGTGACAGGCTCTTAACGGTACAGCTTGCTGTACTTTTTGTAATTCATCCGCGAGCGAGAATTGTTGCTGAAAAGCCTCGATCACCTCACCGCACAGCTTAGCTCTATTATGCTCATCTTTCTTTAGCACCTTATTGAAAGTATCAATACGCATCGCCAAATTATGAAAATCAGGGATCACATGATGTAACTGGGTTGCATCAAAATCATTTAGGGCATGAGCAAATTGTCCAAACGCATTTGCAGCGGTTTGAGCCTGCTGTTCGCTTGTAACCACATCTTCACTATAACTGCGACCAATAAATGCAAGCGCACGCCAAACTTCGTCGTTAATATCAACTAAATATTGGCCTGAACTCGTTGCTAAATGCTTAATAATAGCGAGGCTATATTCACCATTGAGCGCTTTCGATGTTAAGTGTTGCTCAATGGCACGAGCATTTTCTACTAAATGCTGCGGATTGGGGAACACATTAGTATTGAGCTTTTGTACTACCATGGTTTTCTGGGCGTCTTGCAACAACATTGTTGTATTAATATGCCCACTGCCGATCGGCTTCATTTTTGCTTCTTCACTAATGAGCCCATATTCATCAGCGAGCTGTTGCGCAACAGCTTGATATTCCATATTCACCTCAAAAGAAGATAAATCGAATGTTGTTGTGTGAAGAGGGTTATTTTCCTTGACGTGCTTCATAGATCTTTCTTGCGACAATATTAAGTTCGCTCTTATAGGTTATGCCATACCAATTAGATTTGGCCTGATAGACAGACACCGCTTGCGTGGCAGTATTGATACAGTGTTGAATACAATCTGGCAGATAATACTCGCTTTTGACACCGTTGTCATAATTCTTTAGAAACCCGATAAAGCCACTTTCAAGTGCAGTGAACAACTCAGGTGTAATCCCCCAGAAGGTCATAGAAGACAACGCTCTGGTGTCTAGGTAACAAGGCTTTCCTGAAATTTCACCATACAATTGACCGTTCTCTAAACGGATATTGAGCGCCTCTTCAACCGAATGCAGCTTTCCTTCTTCAATTACACAAATACCTCGGTTTACACCACCTTGCTCTGATAGCGTATTAATAATTGGATATGCCACCATTGCCATATTATTGTGGTATTGAAAGTGTTCCACGAGTTGTAAGAACGCATCAGCTCCATAGTAATCGTCCGCTGTAATGACGATGGCAGGTTTATTTACATAAGGTTTGGCACATAGCAGTGCATGTCCAGTTCCCCAAGGTTTATCACGGCCAATTAGACAATTTTGGTAACCCTCAGGTATATCCGTTAACTTTTGCTCCACTAAGGTAACGGTTAACGACTCTGGTAATCTTGGTATGATGACATCTTCGATGTAATCTCGCACTTTATCGTTGACTATCATTATGACATCGCGCACACCAGCTCGGTGGGCATCTGTGATGCTCAATTCCATAATGCTCTGGTTAAGATTCGGCAGCTCAGCGACCTGCTTATTACCACCAAATCGACTTCCCAGCCCACCCGCTAAAATAATGAGTGCGGGATATTGATTGATTCCTGTCATTGAAAAAATATCAAAAGTCAAATGAGCGGATTAGTGTACTGAGCTTTTGCATAGATTAAAAGCGAATACGAGTAAGCAAATGAAAATAGTATTTTTAATAAAACTTTTGACACAAATATTTTATTTCCTGATATTCACTCAACCCCTCTTGCGCACCTTCCCGGCCAAGCCCTGAGAACTTTACACCGCCAAAAGGCGCGACAGGATTGGATATGATCCCTTCGTTAATTCCAACCATACCATATTCAAGTGCTGCACTGACTCGTCTGATTTGATTAACTTCATTTGAATAAAAATAGGCTGCAAGTCCTTCTGGTACAGCGTTTGCCATTTTCACCGCCTCACTCTCCTGCTCAAAGCTAATAATACTGACAATAGGAGCAAAGATTTCTTCATGGAAAAGCGCCATCGTATTATCTACGTCCGTGATCACCACTGGTGCCATAAACTGGCCAGCTTGGTTATCGCCTTGATAGGCAATATTTGCGCCTTTAGCTAACGCATCCTCAAGTAAGCGCTGTGCTTTTTGCTTTGCCTCAATAGAAATAAGTGGCCCAATGTCAACGCCTTCCTCGAAGCCATTGCCAACCTTAAGTTGTTCAACTTGTCGTGATAACTTGTCAGTGAAATCAGCAGCAATACCTTGTGCAACAAACACGCGATTTGCAGCTACACATGTTTGTCCTGCGTTTCTAAACTTCGCCGCCATCAAGCCACTTATCGCTTGCTCAATGTCGGCGCTATCAAAAATAATAAATGGGGCGTTGCCACCAAGCTCCATGGACGTTCTTTTTACCGTGTCTGCGCATTGTTTTAATAGTGCACTACCTACTTGTGTTGAACCCGTGAACGTAAGCTTTCTTACTTGAGGGGACTGAGTCAAATGCGCCACTAATCCTTTTGAGTCATTAGTAACAAGGACTTGAAAAGCACCGACTTCCATTCCCGCTTGTATCGCAAGCTTAGCTAAAGCGATGGCCGCAAGAGGGGTTTTCTCGGAAGGCTTTAGAATAAAGCTACATCCTGCTGCATAGGCTGGTGCTACTTTTCTGGTGATCATCGCCAGTGGAAAGTTCCATGGTGTGATCCCAAGTACCACACCAACCCCCTGCCGAATGGTAGTTAGCGTATGCGATTGTGAGTGACTAGGGATCACTTGACCATAGGCTCGTTTAGCTTCTTCACTATACCATTCGATAAATCCAGCAGCATAATCCGCCTCAGCAAGCGCTTCTTTAAGCGGTTTGCCTTGTTCTTTAGTCACTATCTCAGCCAGTGCTTGTCGATGCTCAACAACCAGCTCATACCATTTTCTAAGTACTTTGCTACGAGTGTGGGCTGTTGAGTTAGAGAGTGTTTCAAAAGTTTCAACCGCGGCTTGCAGCGCTATATCAGCAGCCTGATTATCTGCCTCAGAAACCTGGGTAATGGATTCACCTGTCGCAGGGTTTATCACATCGACTTGCTGTTTACTGCTATGCGATTGGCCATTGATAAGTGAAAATTCGGGATTACTGATGAGTGACATAGCGTTCCTCCTAGAAAAACAAAAAGCCGTAGTACAAGACTACGGCTTTATTAAATGCGTCATTAACAACCTAGGTTGTTAACTGTACTTAATGGTCTTCATTAACGATATTGAGATTGTACTTTGGAATTTCAACCACCAAGTCTTCATCACTAATTATCGCTTGGCAACCTAAACGTGATTCAGCTTCCAGTCCCCAAGCTTTATCTAGCATGTCATCTTCAAGCTCATCACTTTCTTCTAGTGAGTCAAAACCTTCACGGATCACGACATGACAAGTGGTACATGCACATGACTTTTCACAAGCATGTGGAATACTAATGCCATTTTTTAATGCCACATTAAGCACTGTCTCACCCGTTTTTGCTTCAATTGCAGCACCTTCTGGACACAACTCTTCATGGGGTAAAAAGATAATTTGTGGCATATTACACCTCGTCTACCGACTGCCCTTGCAGTGCTTTCTTAATTGATTGATCCATACGACGTGAAGCAAAATCGCTACTCGCCTGATCGACTTCTTCGATCGCCTTTTTGATTTGCTCTGGGTTTTCTGCACTTTCACGAATGTTAGCAAGCTCTGTCATTGCAGTACGTAGCGTATGAAGTTCGTCTTCCAGCAGCAAGTTACCATCAGTAGCTAATGATGCTTCTAGCGCTTCTAATACTCGTAGCGCTTCAACTTGCTGTTCTTTAAGCATCCGAGCACTCATGTCTTCTTTTGCGTTACTCATTGAGTCTTTAAGCATTTGCGCTACTTGATCGTCACTCAAACCGAATGATGGCTTAACTTGGATCTCAGCTTGAACACCAGTCGATTTTTCTTCAGCCGACACACTCAATAGACCATCAGCGTCCACTCTAAAGGTCACACGAATATGCGCTGCACCGGCAGCCATTGGCGGTATACCTTTGAGACTAAATTTCGCTAAACTACGGCAATCATCAACGAGCTCTCGCTCACCTTGCAATACATGCAATGCCATAGCCGTTTGGCCATCTTTAAAAGTAGTAAATTCTTGTGCACGTGCAACCGGAATGGTGGTATTGCGCGGAATAATTTTTTCAACCAATCCCCCCATAGTTTCCAAGCCTAAAGATAATGGCAATACGTCAAGCAGCAGCATATCAGAGTCTGGCTTGTTACCTACTAAAATATCAGCTTGAATAGCAGCGCCTAGTGCCACAACACGGTCTGGATCAATTGAGGTTAGTGGCTCTTTGGCAAAGAAGTTACCGACTTCTTCTCGTACTACTGGCATGCGGGTCGAGCCTCCAACCATCACAACTTGTAGTACTTCCTTTTGGGTCACATCAGCATCTTTTAACGCACGACGGCAAGAGCGTAAGGTTTTTTTAACCAACGGCATCGCAAGTTCAGCAAATGCTTGGCGCGTAATCGTCACAACAAATTTTTGCTCACGAACAGGTAGCTCAACGTTTACGGTCTCGTAACTTGATAGTGCTTCTTTACAGGCTCTCGCCTTATTGATAAACAGGCGTAGCTCTTTTGGATTTAAATCAAACAGTTGAGTTTGCTGCTTAAAAAAGTCGACCAGCAATGAATCAAAATCATCACCACCAAGGCTCGAATCACCGCCTGTTGATAATACCTCGAACACCCCTTGATTCAGGCGTAAGATAGAGATATCAAACGTACCACCACCGAGGTCATACACCGCGATAACACCTTCTTGGCCAGAGTCTAGGCCATAAGCTACTGCCGCTGCGGTCGGCTCGTTAAGCAACCTCAATACTTTCAGACCAGCAAGATCGGCTGCATCTTTTGTACTTTGTCTTTGCGCATCATCAAAATACGCAGGTACGGTGATCACCGCGCCCATTACATCTTCACCTGCAAAGCTATCGATAGCCCGTTGGTGTAATGTTTTTAAAATTTCAGCGGAGGCTTGTACTGGGCTTACAGCGCCTGCCACAGTTTCAATAGCAAGCGAACCGTTATTATCGACAAAGTTATATGGCAACTGGCCATAGCTTTGTTCTATTTCAGATTGCGTTTTACCTAAAAAACGTTTTACAGAAATCAGCGTATTAGTCGGGTCTTCAGCAGAAGCAGATTGGGCTTGTTCACCTACTATAACCTCTGAGTCAGTATACCTTACTACCGAAGGCAACATGGCCTTACCCATTAAGTCGCTCAGGGTTTTTGTTTCGCCACTTTGCACCGTGGCAACAAGAGAGTTAGTGGTACCTAAATCGATACCAATTGCTAATTTATGCTCATGAGGTGCCGCGCTCTGCCCCGGCTCAGCAATTTGCAATAATGCCATAATGCTCTTTTCACTTTAACGTTTGTTGATGTTACACATCATCAATCGAATAAATCATCTTCGATACGTGCTAATTCATCGCGTAATTTGTAGACAAATTTCAGCTTGCGAATATTATCGGCTGCCGCTTCCAATACGTTCGTATCACCGCTTTGAAGCTGTTCAGCAAGGGAGGCGCTAAACTCTATATCTAACGCTTTAATTTGAGCTTCAAATTCTGCAATTGCGCTGTCTGGGTCCGTGGTATTAGGGAGCTCCTCTAATGCTTCACGCAGTTCCATTTGCTGCATTAAAAACAGGGGATCTTGCAGTGTTTGTTGCTCAGCTCTAATATCAACGCCCTTCTCGCTCAGCATATATTCAGCACGCTTAACAGGGTGCTTAAGTACTGCCAGCGCATCGTTAATCTCAGCTGTTTTTTGGACCGCAAGTAGTTTCTCACGCTCACCTTTACCAGCGAACCTATCTGGGTGAACCGCACGTTGTAGCTCCAGATAGCCTTGATTCAATTTATTTAAATCAACGTGATACTCGACAGGTAAATCAAATAATTCAAAATAACGCATACGCACCTAATACAGCAAAGCCCCACCAAGGCAGGGCTTTAAGCTATTCACTGTTGCAAACTATACGGTGAAGCTTTCGCCACAGCCACATTCGTCTTTCTGATTTGGGTTATTAAATTTAAACCCTTCGTTCAGACCTTCTTTTGTATAATCTAGCTCTGTGCCGTCAATATAAACTAGACTCTTCGCATCGACGATGAGTTTTACGTTTTTGTCTTCAAAAACCTCATCGCCTTCATCTAAGTCGTCGACAAATTCAAGAACATAAGCAAGACCTGAACAGCCCGTGGTTTTTATACCAACGCGCAGCCCAATGCCTTTTCCACGGTTACTCAAAAAGGCTAATACGCGATTAGCGGCTGCATCTGTTAACGTCACTGCCATAATATTCTCTTACTTCGCTTGTTTACTCTTGTAGTCTGCAATCGCAGCTTGTATCGCATCTTCGGCTAAAATTGAGCAGTGGATCTTCACCGGTGGCAACTCAAGCTCAGCGCTGATATCTGTGTTTTTGATGGTCGCAGCTTCTTCTAATGATTTGCCCTTCACCCACTCTGTTACAAGTGATGAAGATGCAATGGCACTACCACAACCATAGGTTTTGAACTTTGCATCTTCAATGATACCTGTATCAGAAACCTTGATTTGTAGCTTCATCACGTCACCACATGCAGGCGCCCCCACCATGCCAGTTGCAACGTTTGGATCATTTTTGTCTAGAGAACCTACGTTACGTGGATTCTCAACGTGGTCGATAACTTTATCACTGTAAGCCATAATTATTTCCTCACTACCTGCTTGCGGCTGGAGCGTATCCAGCCAGCGGCCAAAACTTGCTTAATGGTGTGCCCACTCAACGCTATCTAAATCGATGCCATCTTGGTGCATTTCCCAAAGTGGCGACATCTCACGTAGGCGACCTATTGAATCTTTGATCAGATTGACGGTGTAATCGATCTCTTCTTCTGTCGTAAAACGACCAATACTAAAACGAATTGAGCTATGTGCAAGTTCGTCGTTACGTCCTAATGCACGTAGTACATAAGATGGCTCCAAGCTTGCCGATGTGCATGCTGAGCCAGAAGAAACAGCGATATCTTTTACCGCCATCAGTAGACTCTCACCCTCAACAAAATTAAAGCTAATGTTTACAATGCCGGGTACTGATTGATCGATAGCACCGTTAAAGTAAACTTCATCCATATCCATAACACCATCTAGCAAACGCTTACGCAGCGCGCTGATATGTGCATGGTCTTTTTCAAAATCTTGCTTGGCAACTCTACATGCAGCGCCCAGTCCTACAATCTGGTGTGTCGCAAGCGTACCTGAGCGCATACCGCGCTCATGACCACCACCGTGCATTTGTGCTTCTAAACGCGCGCGTGGTTTACGGCGAACATATAACGCGCCTATACCTTTAGGACCATAAATTTTATGGCCAGAGAATGACATAAAATCGACCTTTAATGCTTGTAGGTCAATTTGCACCTTTCCGGCGCTTTGTGCTGCATCAACGTGGAACATAATCTTACGCTCACGACACATTTCACCGATAGTCGCGATATCTTGGATCACACCCAGTTCGTTATTAACGTGCATTACGCTCACTAAAACAGTGTCTTCGCGCATTGCAGCTTCTAACTTTTTAAGATCAAGCAAGCCGTTCTCTTCCACATCCATATAAGTGACTTCAAAGCCTTGGCGCTCAAGCTCACGGCACGTGTCTAGCACCGCTTTATGCTCTGTTCGTACCGTGATGATGTGCTTACCTTTCTTTTTGTAAAACTGCGCGGCACCTTTAATGGCAAGGTTGTTTGATTCAGTTGCACCAGATGTGAAAACGATTTCGCGCGGATCAGCATTGATTAAATCAGCGATATCATTACGCGCCTGATCAACCAGCTCTTCTGCTTGCCAACCGAAACGGTGTGAACGAGAAGCTGGATTACCAAAGTTACCATCCATTGTCAGGCACTGCATCATCTCGTCTGCAACACGCTGATCAACCGGTGCGGTTGCTGCATAATCTAGATATATCGGTAATTTCATTTATCTCTCCGCTTGACGTCAACTTAGAGTTGACAGCTCACTTGAATATTGTCTAATTGCTCAATTGCACGTCTTACGTGCTTGTCTTGTCGCGTTGCTACAGATTGCACATCTGCATCAGCGACTAACTCTGCTAGGGAAATATTATTTAAAAACTCTTCTATTCGCACACTTAGGTCAGACCATAAAGAGTGAGTCAGACAGCGCATACCGCTTTGGCAACCACCGCCCTCGCCGTGGCAACGGGTCGCATCAACGGACTCGTCAACGGCATTAATCACATCACCAACAGAAATTGTGTGCGCATCACGGCCTAGTAAATAGCCGCCGCCAGGGCCGCGTACAGAGCTGACTAAACCATGTTTACGTAGACGGGCAAATAATTGTTCAAGGTAAGATAGCGAAATCTCTTGTCTATCAGAGATATCTGCTAGTGGAACAGGGCCAATACTTGCGTGTAACGCAACATCTAACATTGCTGTCACGGCGTATCTGCCTTTTGATGTTAGTTTCATGCACAATCCCCGCTAATTTACCAAGCCGCAAATTTTAATTACTTGACTAGGATAGTCAAGTATTAACCAAGCATAAAAACGGCTTTAGACCGACAAACCTTGTATGCTTCACCCTAATACCTGAGTAATTTAATCAGGTATTATCGATATTGTAATTACCTGAGTATTTTAGTCAAGTATTGCTGTTGAAGATTTATGCAAAAATATGAAGGGTCAATCAAACTATTTTAGGAGGGTCAAAATGAGAAGCACCGGTGTAGAGTGCTCACCGATGCCAACTGAGTGTTCATTTTATTTTTTGGTAGATTTGTCCACTGAACTTAATATCCCACGTAAAATATTAAGCTCTTGATCTTCAGGCCTGGCACGATTGAACAAACGCTTCAGTTTAGTCATCACCATGCCTGGATGCTGTTTAATGATAAAGCCTGTATCATTTAAGGTATTCTCGAGATGCTCGTAAAATAGCTCCATTTGTTTTGATGAAGGATAAATTGTTTCATCAACTTCTTCAGGCTGCTTATCAAGCGTATCCAGATACGTCATTCGTGTTTCATAGGCGAGTGTTTGCACCGCCATTGCAAGGTTCAGCGAGCTATATTCTGGGTTTGCTGGAATACACACATGGTAATTACAAAGCTGTAATTCCTCATTCGTCAAGCCACTATTCTCTCTGCCAAATACTAATGCAACGGGAGCATTTACTGACTCTGCTACTAGTTTTTGCGCACATTCACGCGGGTCGACCATTGGCCATGATAAGGTACGTGAACGAGCACTAGTGCCTATTGTTAAAGCACAATCAGCAATTGCCTCCTGAAGTGTATCGACTTTAATTGCAGCACCAAGTACATCCGTTGCACCGGCAGCCAGTGCACTGGCATGACTGTCCACTTCACACGCAGGATCAACTAAATAGAGTTTAGATAACCCCATCGTCTTCATTGCCCTTGCGACAGAGCCAATATTGCCAGAGTGTGAGGTGTTTACTAATACGATTCGAATATCTTCTAAAGCCATTTACACGAGTCTCAAACAAAAATAATGACGCAGTGTAGCATATCTCAGCGGTGTTAAGCCAAATTCAACTCTGGGGAAATAAAAATCCTATACACAGCATGAATGTACAAAAAACACCCAGAAAAATTCTCTATTAGATGTTTACTTTAGAGAAAAAACCGCTAGAATACGCCGGCTCAAAATGATCCTGTTCTTTTACAACCTAAAGGTAATGCTATGCATCCAATGTTGAACATTGCGGTACGCGCTGCGCGTAACGCGGGTAAGGTTATCCTACGTGCAAGTGAAGATTTATCGCGCGTTGAAGCTACTCAAAAAGGCACCAATGATTTAGTTACAAACATCGATAAAGATGCGGAATCAATCATTCGTGACACTATTTTAAAATCTTACCCTGATCACGCTATTGTTGGTGAAGAATTTGGTCACCACGAAGGCAAAGATGCAGACTACCTTTGGGTTATCGATCCCCTAGACGGTACTACTAACTTCGTTAAAGGTATTCCTCATTATGCTGTTTCTATCGCGCTAAGAGTTAAAGGCCGCGTAGAGCAAGCAGTTGTATACGATCCAATCCGCGATGAATTATTTACCGCTTCTCGTGGTCAAGGCGCGCAGCTAAACAATAAGCGTATTCGTGTATCTAAGTCTATTGAATTACAAGGTACTGTGCTTGCAACAGGTTTCCCTTTCAAGCAAAAGCACCATATGGATGCTTACCTAGAAGCGTTCAAAGCATTATTCATTCATACCGCTGATATCCGCCGTGCAGGCTCAGCTGCACTAGATATGGCATATGTTGCAGCAGGTCGAGTGGATGGTTTCTTTGAAATTGGTCTTAAGCCTTGGGATACAGCAGCCGGTGAGTTGCTAGTAAAAGAAGCAGGTGGTATGGTCACTGACTTTGCAGGTGGCGCTAACTTTAACCGTAGTGGCAACATCATCTGCGGCGCACCTAAGCTTTGCCAAGCAATTGTAAAAGAAATTCGCCCAGTATTGACTGAGTCGTTGCTAAAATAATAGCGCTGGCTGAGATGAAAAAGCCCAAGCATTGCTTGGGTTTTTTTGTGTCTGACTCGGTCGCAACAATAGCAAGCGCTAGCTGTTATTCCAAAACTATACTAATTTTCTTTTTTAAGTGGGCTATTTTGAGACGAGAAAATCTTGTCGATAACACCACTTCCGCGTCCTACTCTCACCGATGTACCTACGTCCTGTAGGCAAGGCAAA
>NZ_RCSQ01000001.1:0-11611 GCF_004103255.1 Pseudoalteromonas sp. PS5 | reverse complement strand
AAAATTTTGCTATTTAGTTATTCTAAATAAAAAATTTTAACGCTGTTAGCGTCGGATACCTACTTAATTTCAACACGGGCTGAGCGCATTACGATTTCATCGTTTAACTCAATACCAAGCCCCGGCTCTTCTGACACTCTAAAGATACCGTTTTTAGGTTGTGGATCTTGCAAGCACAATTCTCTGTTCCACTTTTTAATTGCATAAGTATGGTGCTCATGGATCAGGAAGTTGGGGATCGCGGTTTCTAAGTGTAATGAAGCCGCGGTTGCGACTGGCCCGCCACAAACATGCGCCTGAATACGAATATCAAAGATATCGGCGTAGTCACATACTTTCTTGGTTTCTGTAAAACCACCACATAAGCCAATATCTGGCTGTAGTACATCAATACTTTGATCTTCAAAATAAGGACGGACACCCCAACGGTTATACAATCGCTCACCACCAGCGATTGGCACAGAGGTTTTGTTTGCTACCTTTGCATGTAAAGAGTGGTTAAGATAATTCACAGGCTCCTCATAATACATACAATCAAATTCTTCAGCGATATCCGCAATTTGAATAGCTGATGTCGCGCCTGGTAGGCTGTGGCACTCAAAAATAATGTCCACTTCATCGCCTACCGCTTCACGAATAGCCTGCATTCTCGCACGGTATAATTTCATTTCTGCGCGTGAAATTAGCTTTGTTCTATCGTAATAAGTGTTGCCATCTTTATCGTACTGAATCGGGTCAACTTTAACCGCATCGTACCCTTCAGCAATGGCTTTATGTGCCGCTTCGGCATATTCGTGTGGTTGCACCAATGCTTTAAACTCGCTATCCCAGTCAAACTGTAATTGTGAGGCATAGGTGCGAAGCTCAGGGTTCACTTTACCACCAAGCAACTGATAAACCGGTAGATTTAAAGCTTTACCTTTGATGTCCCAAAGCGCGGTATCTATTGCTGACATCGCCGCATAAACCACAGGTCCCCCACCTAAACCCCAGAAGCTTTCTCTGAGCATACGTGACCAGAGCAACTCAGTTTGAAAAGGGTCGTGACCAATCAAAAAAGCTTCAGCCATTTCTTTGATCATACTGGCCGCGGCGCTGTGACCAAGGTCGTATGCAAGGCCTGCTTCACCTACTCCTGAAATACCTTCATCGGTGTGAATACGTACAAAAACCGGTGTCCAAGCAGGTCTATCTGGACAATGAATATCGAAGACTTCGACGCGATTAACTTTCATGTTGACTCCTATTGAGCAAAGCTTGGGTCTAAGCGGTAAGCTTTACGAAGCATTGCAGGCCAAGCAAGTTGGCCACCGGTGCTACCGCTGTGCACGACATTCGCTTGATTATAAATATTATCAATAATGGGCTGTGGTACAGGTACCGCTTTTTGTCCCGTTGCTTGAATCGCAACTTGAATTTCGCATGCACGCTGTAAGTCATAAAAACGCATAAAGGCGTCACCTACCGTTGGTCCTACCGTCAAACCACCATGGTTTACTAAGAGCATATGGTTTGTAGTGCCCAAGTCATCTTGCAGGCGCTTTTTCTCATCCATATTGACCGCCAAGCCTTCGTAACCATGATACGATAACGATGGTAAGGAGAACATACTATGCTGACTCAACGGCAGTAACCCACATTCTAGGCTTGCGACAGCTATCGTCTCCTTGGTATGAAGATGGATAACACAATGCGCATCTTCTCGCACTTCATGGATTGCGCTATGAATAGTAAAGCCCGCAGGGTTAATTTTAAATGGCGTGTCATCAAGAATATTCCCCTGCAAATCAACCTTCACCAGGTTGGAGGCGGTCACTTCATCAAACGTCAAACCAAAGGCATTAACAAGATAATGGTCTGTCCCTGGTAAACGCGCCGACATATGCGTATAAATTAAGTCTCCCCAACGAAAGTGCTCAACCAGTCGATAGCAAGCTGCAAGGTCAACACGCAGTTGCCATTCATCTGCGCTTACTTTGTCTTTTAGATTTAACTGAGGTAATTCGAACATGGGGATCCCTTATTGACTCCACATCTGGATGTATAGAAGTCTAAAATAGCTTAATTATATCTTCAACTAAAAACCACCGCGAACGGTGTTTTTTATTTTTAACGTCGAGCTGATGTTGTTATTCAACTTTAGATAGATACTCTGCAATAGCATCAATTTCTGCATCAGAAACATTCGCAACCATCGCCTTCATTGCAGCCGACATACCATTGTTGCGTTTACCCGACTTGATGTCTTTCATCTGTGCCGCTAAGTATTCTTTGTTTTGACCGTTTAGCTTTGGATACAGAGGCATGATTGGAGCTTTACCTTCTGCACCATGGCAGGTTTGACACATTTTAGCTGTGTATAGCGCTTTACCATCAGCAGCCATTGAACTTGTTGAACCAAGTGCACATATAGCCACAGCAGTCCCTACTAGTAGTTTTTTCATCTTGCTCATATCATTACTCTTTTTTGTTGACGGTTAACATTGTAAGTCAGTGTAGACTAAAGTTTGACCTTAAGCCTAATCACTACCACATCAAATCATCTGGGACTTCAAAGTCAGCATAAGGGTCATCCTCATCACCTTGCTGATTGTCCTCTACATGGAAAACGATATATTTTTCGTCTACCTCAGCAATCTTTCTTGCTGGTTCATCTTGTAATACGTAGAACTTATCCTCTAATACACAAATGGCCAAACGCCCCTTAGCTAAGGCTTGTTGTGTTTGAGCGTTTACGTCTAGCTCTTTAACTTTATTTTGATAAGTAAAGTTAAAGGTGACATCTCCACGGATAGCATCTTGATTGTGATGTTCCAAGATCTGTTTTACTCGAGCTATCTGCTCTTTGTTTTTTTGCGCCTCTAACTTGGCTTGATTTAACTCTTCAGCACGTTTTTGCTGTTCAAGCTTGGTTTGCTCAATATGCTTTTGAAGATCGGTTTGGTCGCTTGTCGCGCCCTTCTTTTTTTTCTTTTGCTGCTTACGCTTTTGCGTTTTCGCAACTTTCGCTTTGTGCTCAGTTGTTAGGCCAGCTTTTAGCAACTGCTCTTGCAGTGAACCCATAATGCAACTCCGTAAAATAGACTTTTCACTATTTTAACTCAGCAATTTTGATTGACCAGTGAGTAATTACGCCAATTCACTGTAAAACTATCAAAATTACTCTATAACATCGTGATATAGCGCAAAAAATTGTCAACTAGTTTGCTTTAATTTAAGCTAAGTCATCAAAATTTAAAGCTTTCCAGCGCAATGCCCATCACCCATTTACTACTCTGCTCTGTTGCAATCTTTTTTGTATTGTACGCACCACAACCATTATTAGCTGAATTTTCAGAGCAATTTATGGTGTCCGCTTCCGATGCTGGAATGCTGATGTCTGCAACCATGCTACCGCTTGCCATTGCCCCAATTTGCTATGGTTTAATACTTGCCAAATCTAATCCCTTGAAAATTTTAAAGTGGACAATGCTGTTACTGGCGTTAAGCAACCTTGCTTTTGCATCTGTAGACTCATTCTCTGGACTGTTATTAATTAGGTTGATCCAAGGGTTATTGTTACCAGCTGCACTTACCGCCATGACGGGCTACATAGGCCAACAATTTAGTGGAACATTGTTGAAAACAAATATGAGCCTGTATATTGGTAGCAGTATCGCTGGGGGTTATTTTGGTCGTACATTGGCTGCAAATTTTGCAGTGTGGTTTGAATGGCAGAGCTTTTATTATCTTAACGCTTTATTGTTGATAGTACTTGCTTTTAGCATTAGCGCGAGTAAAAACAAACCACCTATCATTACTGCAACTAAGATTAAAGACTATTTAGCGCCACTTAAGCAGGCTCGCCTAGTTCGGCTATATAGCTCGATATTTTGCATGTTTTTTTGCTTTGCTGGCTTACTTAACTTTTTACCCTTTATACTCAAGTATGACTTTAAGTTAACCGACCCTAGTAAAGTAGGCTGGGTCTATACGGGTTACTTAGTGGGAGCATTAGGCTCGACAATTACGCCTTGGCTACAAAATAGATTTCAATCAACATGGCAATTTCTGGCCATAGTGTTTTTTATCTACGCTACAACTATTGCGCTTTTACCAACAGCTTCACTCGTCTTTTTTGTGCTGTTATTTACACTTTTTTGCGCGTGTATGTTTGTCATCCACACTACCGCAGCACCGCTGGCTAACAGTATTAGTCAAGCTCCCGCAACGGTAACAAATGGCGCCTATGTATCTTTCTATTACTCGGGTGGAGTACTCGGCTCCTACCTACCCGGCCTCATTTATGAGTATGCAGGATTAAACTGGTTTGCCGTGTCACTTTTTGCAGTATGCACATTAGGGCTATGCTTAAGTCTTAGAAATGCAATCCAACCAGCGCGGTGAGTGCCCCGTTGATTGCCAAAAATGATTTAGGTTATCTAGAGTCACAACCCAAGTTTTAGTATTCACTAATGGGTGGCACTGCCATCGCATCGCAGATTGTAGTTCACTATCGAGCCACAGCTCTACTTTTTGCTCGCTATCATTACAAAGGGCAAGAGCTGAAACACAGCCTTGTTCAACACCCAAATATTTTGCTAATCGCTCTTTGGAAGCAAAACCCAATCGAGATAGTCCCTGCGCTTTTGATAACGCTTTTAAATCGACTTGCTTATCAGCAGGAATAATAAAAAGAAAATGGCGCTTTCCATAGTTGTCTCGCAAAAAAAGATTTTTCAGGCGCGTCCCTTCTCTTACTAATCCCAGCTCATCGGCATCGCTACACGTATGTAAAGGAGGATGATCGTAATTCAGGTAGTCGATACCTAATGTAGCTAACTGCTTTGCCAATGCTTCGGGATTGTTTCTAATCACAAGCACTGGCCTCTAAGCTGTACACTACGTTGGCGCCAATAAACATCGGTAATTTTATAGCCTGCGCCACAATAGCGCTCGCTAGCCAAAGCAGGCTTTAATAACGCAACAGCTTGTTCTTCGAGCTTGAGTTTGAGCGCGGGTGAATCTTCTATGCGTTCAAACTCAGCAAAACGTTTAAGCTCGCGCCTTGACATTGGCTTGCTTGAGTCCAATTCCATTCTTGGAGTTGCCTCTACCGTCACAATAAATGCAAACTCTTGCTCACCAGACGCTGACTGACGTTTGTGGAGCGATTGTTTCTCAATTACTAGCACAGGTTCGTCAGACTTAGATGCACATCCAGCGAGTGTACTAAATGCAATAACAAAAAACAGGCAACGTTGAAACATAGCTAACTTAATAATTATTCTTTCGGTTCAGTGTAACAAAGACTACAAAAAAATAGCGAAATTTTTTGCCAAGGGTTGACGAGTAAATAAAAAATGATTAAATTTCGACTCGTCTAGAAGACGAAACGTGGGGCTATAGCTCAGCTGGGAGAGCGCCTGCCTTGCACGCAGGAGGTCAGCAGTTCGATCCTGCTTAGCTCCACCACTTTTCTTTCCTTCTTTATTTTCATCCTAATACCACCTAAAAAAGAAAAAAGCCCAAGTCTATTGACCCGAGCTTTACAGTTACTTATGTCATTATTCTGTGTTATACCAATTTTCTCAATTAAGTGGTCTATTTTAACGCGAGAAAACCTTGTCGATAACTTCACTACCGTGTCCTGCTTTCGCTAAGGTACCTACATCTATATAGGCAAAGCAAAAATTTTGCTATTTAGTTGTTCTAAATAAGAAATTTTTAACGCTGTTAGCGTCAGATTTACTACCTCAAATTGAGCAAATATTAAGTCAAATTGGTATTAATTCACACTATTCTCTTACTTGGCCTTCGCCATTTACTAAGAACTTTTCCGTTGTAAGAGACTCTAGACCCATTGGCCCATAGGCGTGTAATTTAGTTGTCGCAATACCAATTTCAGCACCTAGACCTAACGCTGAACCATCGCTAAAACGAGAGGATGCGTTTACCATCACAACTGATGCGTCGACACCACGTTGAAACAGCGCTGCTGTCGCTTGGTTTTCTGTACAAATAACTTCAGTGTGGTGACTCCCAAAGCGGTCGATATGTGCAAGTGCCGCATCAAAGTCTGCAACTTGTCGTATCGCAATTTCTAAGCTTAAATATTCTTCACCAAACTCATCTTCATTCAGCACCACTGCATACTCAAAATAATCAGCACTTTGCTTACACGCATTTATTTTTACGCCTTTTTCAGCCAACGCTGCAGCCGCTTTGGGTAAGAAGTCTGCAGCAATATCTTGGTGAACAATAAGCCCCTCAAGTGCATTACATACGCCTGTGCGCTGAGTCTTACCATTTAATAGCAAGGCCAGTGCTTTGTCCAAATCAGCATCCTTATCAATGTATAAGTGACAAACGCCTTTAAAGTGCTGAATAACGGGTACTGTACTGTTCTGTGTAACGAAGTTGATCAGCCCTTCGCCACCACGGGGTATGATCAAATCGATATAGTCTTTTTGCTGCATCAACTCCATTAATAAACCACGGTCTGGATCTGGAATTACAGAAATAAGCGCAGTAGGCAAGCCGTGCTTTTCTAGCGCTTTGTGCATCGCTTTGGCAATCTCTAGTGAGCTGCAAAGCGCTTCCTTACCGCCTCTTAAAATCACACCATTACCTGATTTAAAGCACAATGCTCCAGCATCTGCTGTCACATTCGGGCGTGCTTCATAAATCATGCAAACAACACCAAGTGGCACTCGCATTTTGCTAATTTTAATGCCATTTGGTCTTACCCCCATATCTCGCAGTGCACCGACAGGATCGTCTAGTTGAATAATCGTTTCGATGCCCTCAGCCATACTTTCGATACGCGCTTGGTTTAGCGTCAATCTATCTATCATGGCATCGCTAAGTTGATTATCACGCGCTGCAGCTAAATCAGCTTCGTTAGCAGTGATAATTGCCTCACTGTTTTCACGAATACCTTTGGCCATATCTGTAAGGACTGCATTTTTTTCTTCTGTAGACAGCAATGCTAACTTCTTTGCAGCTGTTGCTGCTTGTGATGAAATATCTGTAATTAAACTCATACCTTAAGACTTCTCCAATAATGCAATATCTTGTTCTGAAATAACGGGCCCAATGCTGTCTTGAATTTTTTCGCTGATCGGACTTTCTTCATGTTCGGTTAAAAAGCTAAGTAGACAACTACTATAGTTGGTCGTTGCTTTCGCGAGACGCTTACCATCTTTGCTACGCACCAGCACGGTATCCCCTACAGAGAATTCTCCTTTCACTTCAGCTATCTCATCACCACTAAGCTGCCCAACAACCTGATTATCACTTTCACCATAATCACTTTCTACAACCAACTCACCTTGTTCGGATGCTGTGTGAGTCATCCAATGTACAGCCTCTTGCATTGGTTTGTCATAAGCGGTGAAAACAGTGCCAGGATTTTTACCTGCCAGTAGTTGTTCAAAAGTGGTCTCTTCAAAACCATTGACAATATATGTGTCTATACCGTGAGACGTTGCCTTTTCGGCCGCTTCAATTTTTGTTTTCATCCCGCCAGTACCTACCTTGCTTGTTGGGCACCCGGCCATGTCGTAGATTTCTTCTGTGATCTCTGTCACCTCTGAAATCAACACTGCATCAGCGTGTAAATTGGGGTTTTTAGTATATAACCCACTGACGTCAGAGCAGATAATCAAGCCATCAGCATCTGCCGCAGCAGCAACCATAGCTGATAGGTTGTCATTATCTCCAACTTTCAAATTATCGGTGGTCACCGTGTCATTTTCATTGATAATAGGCAGTATTCCGTGCTCCAGTAAAGTGAATATTGTTTCACGGATACTGGTATATCGTTCCCTATCACGCAAGTCACCATGAGTTAATAAGATCTGTGCTGACGGAAAGTCGAAGAAACGATCCCATGTCGCCATCATTTCTGTCTGTCCTGCTGCGGCCATTGCTTTTTTAACCGCAATACTTGGATGATCTGAATTTGGAAATAAGTGTGACCCTGCAGCAACAGAGCCTGAGGAAACCAAGATAACCTCAATACCTCGGGCCCGACAGCGCACTATAAATTGCGCGATGCTGAGTAAGTAGCGAGAACGGCAACCATCTTGCTCAGGTGCAATTAATGCACTTCCAATTTTGATAACGATACGCTTTGATTGTTTCATCGACATAAATTCCTGCTTAAATTCACCACTCACTCACACAAGGGTACTCAAATACCTTCTACTAGAAGACAACAGAAAAGCGCAATGCTTCGACCAAAACGGCCGGCAAATAGATAAAACAAACAGACGTGCGACAAAAAATGTATATGCTTAATCGCCACACATGCTAAATCCAGACACAACACACAAAGTAGTTGGCTGACATTTCACTAATAGAAGATTGATTGTGACACCAAGTATTTAAACCTCGACGTCGAGCCGTTTTCAGCAGAGGCCACCATGGTTTGGTGCGGCTGAAAAGGCTGTACCGCAATGAATAATTGCGTAATGAGTAGATTTTAAAGGTGGCGTAAGCTCGCTCACGCCTTGAGTTTTATTACCGTAACGTAAGCTTAGGTCAGATTGCAACCTTCACACATATTAATTATTTATGACGACTATAAATAAACTTAATAACAGCCTATTTTCAATTATTTATTCACTTTCCCCTCATTCAAACTATGTTATAACTGGATGATGGCTATACTGATAAAAATGTTGGGATATTCCAACTAGGAGAATCTATGGCAGCAATCTACATTGCAGGTATTGCAGTATGTTCTGTAATCGCCCAATGGCTCGCATGGGCCTTTAAGGTTCCTGCTATTTTGTTTTTACTACTGATAGGATTAGCAGTAGGTCCTTTTAGTGGAACGCTCGATCCAGATGCCCTGCTAGGTGACTTGCTTTTTCCTGTCGTGTCTCTGTCTGTCGCAGTTATTCTCTTTGAAGGGTCGCTTACCCTTCACTTTAAAGAGCTTAAAGGGATCGGTAAAGTCGTTCGAAACCTATGCTCGATTGGTATGCTAGCCACATTCGCGGTGATTGCGACAACCGCAATTCTGGTACTAGAGCTTAACTGGCAAGTTGCAGCTGTACTAGGCGCGGTATTAGTCGTAACCGGCCCAACCGTTATAGCTCCTATGTTAAATGCAATGCGCCCCGATAAAGACATAGATCGTATACTTCGCTGGGAAGGCATTGTTATCGATCCGATCGGTGCTTTGTTTGCAGTATTAGTATTTGAAGCCGTTTCTTTAGTTGGCAGTGAAGGGATCTTTAGTCACACACTCTGGGCGCTCATTTCCACCTTGGGTGTAGGAATAAGCATCGGTGTTATCTCTGGTTTTTTAACCAGTTTATTAATTCGTAAGGAATGGCTGCCATTCGAGCTACATAAGTTCGCTATTTTAGCTCTGGTGCTATTTAGCTTTACCATATCAAACCACCTTAGCCACGAGTCAGGTCTACTTGCCGTCACCATTTTCGGTATATGGCTAGCAAACCAAGACGACTTAGAAATAGATTCTGTGTTGGAGTTTAAAGAAGATCTTTCTATGATCCTCATTTCCAGTCTATTTATTTTATTAGCAGCGCGACTCAAGCTCGAAGATTTAATGCTACTGGACACGGATGTGTTCATCTTTTTAGCTGTGGTATTGTTTGTTGCTCGTCCACTATCCATATTTGTATCAACATTTAATACCGACTTACCGATTAAATCTCGTATTTTACTTAGTTGGATAGCCCCACGAGGGATTGTTGCTGCTGCAGTTGGGTCTGTTTTTGCACTTAGTATGGCCAAGTCTGAGATTACTGATGCTGATAAAATGGTACCACTTATCTTTACAGTAATTATTATCACCGTTGTATTACAAAGCTTAACCGCAACACCATTTGCGCGCCTTTTAGGAGTTCGTCAACCCAAGCCAAACACCTTACTTATTATAGGTGCAAATCATGTTGCGCGAGCTATTGCAAAAGGCTTAAAGGATCAAAATGTTGATGTTTACTTGTCAGATCCAGCTTGGGAAAACTGTAAAATGGCAAGGATGGATGGCTTACCCTGTTACTATGGAAACCCCCAGTCAGAGCATGCAGAGCGCTATCTTCCGCTCACCAGTCTCAAATCTGTGTTGGCACTTTCTCCTAATCGTCACCACAATGCACTTGGAGTTCAGTATTTCTCACACTTACTTGGAGAGCAATTTGTTTACTCCCTCAAGTCATCTACCAATCATGCGAAAGCAAACAAAGACAGTGCGACTTTTCTTTCACGTCAGATTTTATTCGGCGACGAAGGTAACTACGCCAAACTCAGTAGTATGATGGCCAAAGGTGGAAAAGTAAGTGTAACTCGGATCTCTGATGAATTTGATTGGGAGCAGTATAAAGAGGTTAATTGTGAAGCAATACCTTTGTTTGTGCTAACTGAGCAAAACAAGGATGAAGAGCCTTTATTGATCCGCCCATTCACTTCAGAGATGAAGAAACTACCAGAAGAAGGCGATAAGATCATTGCACTGCAGCCGCCAAAACTAACGGTGTTAAAGGATCCGAATATCAGTAAAGAAGGGCAAATTGGTGCAAAGCTGAGTAATCAACAAATTACGTAACTTTAGTTTATACCAATTCTCTTAATTAAGTGGTCTATTTTGAGGTGAGAAAATCTTGTCGATAACCTTGCTACCGCGTTCTGCTATTTAGTTGTTCTAAATAAGAAAAATTTAACGACGTTAGCGTCAGATTTACTCCTTCAAATTGAGTAAGTATTAAGTCAAATTGGTATTACTGGGCATACGGATATTACAGCTTATATCGGCAGCCTAGCGCGTTTTACTACGCTGCTAGGCATCTTTTGGGCTAACTGAGCAAGTGCAATTTGAATACGCTTATGCAGTTTTTTATCTGCAACTGCAGAGTGAAATAACCATCGGTAGGCATCTTCATAGTCTCTAGGACTGCCATGGCCATCATTAAATACATCAACAAGGCGTAACTGGGCATTAAGATTTCCGAGCGCAGCCGCCTCTCTCAAGTAAGTCACAGCCATCGCTTTATCCTCTTGCACCAACTGGCCAACATCGTAATAGCGGCCAAGTTGTTCAAGTGCTGCTGCCAGACCTTGCTCAGCGGCTTTTTTCATGTAGTAAAGCCCGAGCTCAACATCACGGTCTACGCATACGGCATAAGCGAGCATATCGCCATAGAGAAATTGATATGATGGTAGGGCCATTATTTCAGCGCGCGCTTCAATATCCCTCACCAACTGACACTCATCTGCTTTTACGCGGGCAAGGTGTTGGTTTTTATTAATAAGCTCAATCAACTCTTGCTGAGTATATAAGGGCACAGCCTCAATAGCTTCTTCAGCAAATGCTTTATTAGGTATTGTAAGACCTAGCGCAACGCCCAGTATTGGTGCTGCAATATAACGGAGTAAGTAGTTCATTGAAAACCCATCAAAGTAACGCTAACTGATATACCAATTCACTTAATTAGGAGCTCTATTTTAAAGCAAGAAAATCTTGTCGATAACACCGCTGCCGCACCCCGCTTGCGCCATAGTACCTACGCTCTACAGGCAAGAAAAAATTTTGCTATTTATACCAATTTTCTTAATTAAGTGGTCTATTTTGAAACGAGAAAATCTTGTCGATAAC